>JABJCS010000712.1 GCA_018665505.1 Alphaproteobacteria bacterium | reverse complement strand
TTGAAAAGCACCGCGCATTACCGCGCCCATTTCGACCCCATCGCCGAGACCACCTTCGCGGCCATCGCCCCCGGCGGCCACGGCGCAAACCCAGTCAATTTTCCTTACAATGCACTGAGAGAGGGTGTCCGGTATTATCCTCTCGGGCCGGTGCGGGGTAGTTAATTCCGGCGCAGTGGTGAAATCTCTTCGGCCGCGTCTAGCCACACGAAGCTAAATTCGCCCCCCGTCGACCCATGGCATTTCATGCAACCGACGGTGGACACTTGTCCATTCGCGTCCTTTTCAGGCAATAAATGGCTGACTTGGAACGTCTCCAATGTCGTGTTGCGAAGTCGCAAATGGAGAGGAATGAGCATGTAACAATCGGGAGTAATTTGCGCCCCCTTGCAAACGTTCATGTTGATCGTGGTCGCCGACGGTGTGCCACGGCCATTCATCGGCCACTGTGTATTGACCAGCCGGTAATGCTGGAAGACAGAACCCATTTGGCGGAGTTTCTCGGGATAACTCACATTGAGTGGCGAGGCTGTGATCGGATCGATTCTCGTCACTTGATTTGGCGAAAGCTGTCCGCTCGCCATCCGTATCGGCTGGTTCAATTTGTCGGTCAGGTTGGCCGGATGGCTATTCGCGATACTCTGCAAGTTTGGGCAAGCCGCATCGTAAGGTTGGCTCGGGTCGGTCCGCGCGGGGCTCATAATGCCGGGTCTTTGGCTACCGCAAACCTCAATTGACGGCTGATATTTCCGTGCGCGAGGACCGTAAAAACTATACGGGGTTTTAGGCGAGGCGGAGACCGGAAAGCTGCCTGCGGGCGGAACATTATCCACATGTTCGAATGTTGACCAAACCCATTGGGGCGACCAGAAGGTTTTGTGACCGATATGGTAGCCGACGAGCCCCACTTTAACTGGCTCACAAATCGCCTCCCCGCCAGTCGCGGGCTTAACAAAAAATACCGCGTCACGGGAATAGTAGCGGCCCGGATCGTCGAGCTTATTGCACGACGACGCATCTGTGCAGAGCACCCGCCATGAGGCCTTTATTTCGATGGCACCGGTTTTGGTCAGACCACGAATGTTATCGGGAAATTGCAGCGGTTTGGATTGCCAGGATAGATTGGCTTTGGGGCCGCCCACATCGTAATTCCCTGTGGTCGCAAAGCCATTCGCCTTGAGGTACTCGAACTCGTCCCGATTGATTCGAACTTCAAACAAAGCCTGACGATTGTTCTGATCCACGAGGATGTTGAATTGATTGCCGAATGCTTGATGGGTTTCATCGAGAATTGAAGTAAAGCGCCGTTTACCGGTCTGGCGTAAAACCTTGTCGTTCACCGAAGCCTGTTTGCAGACTGGAGCGTAATGCTCTGCCGCGTTCCAGTCCTGATCTTTGAGGGTCCATTTGGGATCGTTTAACTGGAAGGTCTCGAACACCGCCCGATACGTCTCCCAAACCCGCGGACCAGTATCGACAATATTCTTGGAAGTATGGGGCACGCCCCGCCAAGAATTTTCTTTAGGATGTTGCGGCTCTGGAAGATTGGGCCAATTGAGCGCCAAGAAACTCCGCCAAGATAGGCAATCGAACATCAGCTGTCGGCGATCCATCGGAACGCTGCCAGGATTTTTGGCGACGTCACCGGGAAGGATGGGTCCAATCGGCGTTCCGTCGCAGAATGCCGCGACATTACGCGATGCTGCTTTTTCCGGTGCCACCGTTAAAGTTGGTTTTTGAAACTTCGCCAGATCTCCAAACGTCTGAAACAAGAAATCGGCTTTCTGAACCGGTCCATGGCAATCAATGCAGAATGGCTCCGCTTTACCGACGACCGGAACGCCGTCGAATTGATGAAAGTTGTCAAACCGATACAAGTAATAAAACCACTCGCCACCCGTGCAATTACCGGTACCTCCGGATTGCGCATGGCAATATCCATCGATTTTAAACATTACTGTCAGCCACGGGGAACCGCTTTCGAAGCTCATATCTGGCTGGATCGAATTTGCTTTGATGATGAGCGATCCGTTCGGAAAATCCACGTACTCGACAGACTTTCCTCTGCCTTGCAGCGTTTCGACATAGGTCGTCGCAATGTCGTTTAGAAAGATCGTCAGGTAGTCGCCGTGCATCGGCGTCCGCGCATTCGCTTTCGCCGGCACTGTACCCGGATATATCGGCAGTGACTTGAATCGCGGCCCTCCGTTCACCGGCTCAAGGAGATAGCCATTGATTTGCTGTGCGCAGAACAACGGATCCTTCTGACAGGTCGCAACACATTGGTCCGGCGACATCTCGCACGCATTGATCCACGCGTCCGGTGCCGGTTCGGTTTCAACACATGAAGTCATCAGCAACGCTAAACACGTCAATAGACCGGAAAGTACCTTGATTGAGCCCGACATCCGAATTCTCCAATTGTTTGTCCAACCGGCCGGCTCAGCGATGATCTGTCGCGTTCTAGAACTGATGCTCGGCAATCAGTGCAATGGTGATCGCGCTTATATATCGAAAACTTTATAATATCTTTCTTTTAAATTGTATTCATATTTATACAAAAGGCGACTGAAAAATAGTCATACCAAAATTTATATGTCAGATTTCCGCGGTTGCGATCGCCCGCCAAACCTTTTCGCTGGTAACCGGCATATCAATCTCATCGATACCAAATGACGCTAATGCATCGAGAACCGCGTGGACGATGGTCTGCGGTGCGCCGATACATCCGGCCTGGCCCGAGCCTTTGACGCCGAGCGGATTGGCCTTCGTCGGGACACCTTCGAGATGGACCTCGATGTTCGGCAGCTGGCTCGCGCGCGGCAGCCAATAATCCATCATTGAGCCCGCCAGGAGTTGTCCCGACTCCTCATCATAGGTGCAGTTCTCGCCAAGCGCCTGGCCGATTCCCTGCACCAAGCCACCTTGCACCTGCCCCTCGGTCAGCATCGGATTGACCAGCGTGCCGTAATCGTCGACGGCGACATAGCGTAACAGCTCGATATTCCCGGTCTCCGGATCGATCTCGACCTCGGCTGCTTGGCAACCGTTCGGGAAGGTAAAAGGCACGTCCTCATCAAAGACGAACGTGTCGAGGCTTCCCTCCGCTTCCACCGCGACATCGACCAAGCTGACCGACTGTCCTGTCGCCGTGACGGAGAACGCGCCGTCCGCATAACGAAGGCCGTTCGCGTCCGCTTGCAGCAGGCGCGCCGCCACGTCGCGGGCTTTCTCCAGCACCTCGTCTATGGCGTGCATCATCGCACCGCCGCCCATATGCATGGAGCGGGCACCACCATGGCCGAAGCCGGTGCGGGTTTTGCGCGTATCCGCTTGGATATACGTGAAAGCTTCCATCGGGAGGCCGAAGCGCGACCCCGCGATTTGCTTATAGGATGTCTCGTGACCTTGCCCGTTGGATTCGGTCCCGACCCGCAATTCAATTTGGCCGTCGGACGCAAACCGGACTTCGGCCCCTTCCTGGGGCGCACCACGGGAAGTCTCGAGAAAAGACGAAATGCCGAGCCCCCGCAATTTTCCATTCGCCTTGGACGTGGATCGGCGAGCTTCGAAGCCGTCGCGATCGAGCAGGCGCACAATGTCGTCGATATTCGGGCCGAAGCGACCGCAATCGAAGGTCAGGCCTTGGGCCGTTTCATAGGGATAGTCCTCGACCACGTTGAGACGCCGCAGCGCCACCGGATCAAAACCGCAGCGTCGCGCCGCCGCTTCGATCAATCGTTCGGTGATGAAATTCGCTTCCGGTTTGCCCGCACCACGATACGCGTCCACCGGAGCGGTATTGGTGAAAACGCCGCGTGATTCCATGTAGATCGTTGGAATTTTGTAGCCGCCGCCCATCGCGGTCGGCGCCGCGCGGGTCGATGCCCCCGGTGCCGCACCTGAGAGATATGCGCCCAAATCGGCCACCAGATCGGCATCCAACGCCAGGAACCTGCCCTCTGCATCGAGCGCCAAGCGCCCCTGCGTGCGAATGCCCCGCCCTTGCGTGGCGCTGGCGAATTCCTCGCCCCGCTCGCCGGTCCATTTGATGGGACGGCTGAGCTTACGCGCCGCCCATAGCAACAACACCCATTCGGGATAGACGAAATTCTTGAGTCCGAACCCGCCGCCGACATCCGGCGCCACCAGTTCCATTTGATCCTCGGGCACCTTAAAGATGGACTTCGCCAACTGGCCTCGAATACCGTGCAAGCCCTGCGCGGCGCAGGTGAGTTTATACGTCTCACGCGCTGGATCGTATTCACCGATCCCGGAACGTGGCTCCATCGGCGCCGCCGAGATCTTATTGTTGACGATATCCAGTTCGACCACGTGGGTGGCGGAAGCGAAGGCCGCTTCCATCGCCGCTTTGTCACCCTTTTGGAAGCGGTAGATGATGTTGTTCGGCGCTCCCTCCCAAAGCTGCGGCGCGCCCTCAACCTGAGCCGCCATGCCATCGACCACGGCCGGCAACGGATCGTAATCGATCATAACCAACTCCGCCGCTTCCATCGCCGCGTCTTCAGTCTCGGCCACGACGAAGGCGACGTGATCGCCGACATAACGGACGCGACCCTTCGCGAGCGCCGGGCGCGGAGGGATATATAGGCCGGATTCAACCGGCAACTCGGCACTGCAGGGAAGATCTCCGATGCCATCCGCCGCCAAGTCACCTTCGACGTAGACGCCAATCACGCCGCCGACGGCGCGCGCCGCCTCTGTATCGATCCCGGCAATCCGCGCATGGGCATGGGTCGAGCGAACGACGACGCCGTAAAGCTGCCCCTCAAGGTTCAGGTCGTCCGCGTATTTCGCGGCGCCGGTGAGAAATCGTTGATCTTCGAGACGAGGGACGGAATGCCCCAATAATGCATCGGACACGAGCCTGCCTTTCGCAATTAAGGACGCCGAGCGCTGGTTAAGCGAGCGGCTTGAAATGTTTACTCAGCGCCAATCCCTGGCGTTGATAGGATGATCCGATCCGGGTCCCGTATATCTTGTCCGGCACGTCGGTCAGCTTGTCGTATATGAGCGATCCCACGACCTGGTCTTCCTCGACCAGGAAGGGGACTTCGTGCGAGCGCACTTCGAGCACTGCGCGCGATCCGGCACCGCCGCTTTCCGCATAGCCGAACCCGGGATCGAAAAACCCAGCGTAGTGAACCCGAAATTCACCGATCAGCGTGTCGTAGGCCACCATCTCAGCCGCGTATTGTGGCGGCACGTTGACCGCCTCCTTCGATGCCAAGATATAGAAATCTCCGGGATTGAGGATGAGATGCTTATGCTCACGCGCGAAGATCGGCTCCCAATAGTCGATGGGCTCGTAATAACCGATATTCTCGACATCGATCAGGTCCGCGTGTTGGCGCGCTCGGAATCCGAGCAAGCCGTCCGTCGCTTCCCCTTGCAGGTCCACGGTCAGGGGAATCCCCTTAAACGGCCCCTTCTTGTTCAGATCTCGGTCGACGAGACGGAATTCCTCGTGCAACCGGTGATGCATCGCGGCGCTCAAACTATCCGAGCCTCGGCGCAAACGCAGCTGGCTCAACTTCGAGCCCTTGCGCACGACGACGCTGAAAGTGCGGGGTGATATCTCCGCATAGAGCCGTCCGTGATAGCCTTCCTTCACTTTGTCGAAGACCTCTGCGTGATCGGTGATCAAGCGGGTCAACACATCGATCCGCCCGGTCGAGCTTTTCGGGTTCGCCAACCCCCAGACGCGTGGCGGCAATGCCAGGTATTCCAGGAGCGGGACGATATAGACACAGCCGACTTCCAAGACCGCGCCCTCGGTGATGTCGAAGGCGTGCATACCGAAGTTGCGGATCTTATCCTCGACCGTGGACCGGCTGCCGGGCAGGAAACTCGCCCGCAGGCGATAGGCCGTCGTGCCCAGGCGCAAGTCGATACTGGCGGGCTGCACCTGGTCAACGGAGATTTCCTCCGAGCCTTGGATCGCCTTTGCGCGCACCAACTCACGGATCGCGTGGGACGGCAGAATGCCAGTGCCAGGAGACTTGCTACCGTCGCCGGTTTCTTCGTCTTCGGTTATCAACACGCTCGCTTCTTCGCTCATGCGATTACCTTGTGCCATTGCGGGATCATGACACAAGCTACGCCGCGCGGGGCGTATGGTTCAACAAGACAGGCACCGGCCACAATAAGGCCTCTGCTACGAACAATACCGCGCCATACTTCCGGTGCTAAATAATTGTTAAGTCACTACAATCTACCGGCAAGAAGAATTCTCGCCACGCGCTGTTCTTCACACGATCCGCACAGCTAACAATGCAGAGGGAAGTCCGTAGACACCACTTTCGCGAATCGCCATACGCCTCGTTCAGAAAACACTATCCGACCGCAATGCCTCGATCTCCTCGGCAGTGTATCCGGCCTCCCGCAGGACTTCCTCGTTATGCTCACCGGGCGCTGCCGGTGGACGGTCGATAACACCGCCGCCATGGGCGAGTTTGAAGCCCG
>JABJCS010000711.1 GCA_018665505.1 Alphaproteobacteria bacterium | reverse complement strand
TTGCCAATGACCTTGGCAATCTCTGTCAGCGCGTGATGTCGATGGTTTTCAAGAACTGCGAGGGGAAAATTCCACAAGCGCATACCTTACAAGAAAGCGACATCAAATTCGTCTCAGCGATTGCCGAGAGTATCGAAGAATTACGACAGTTGATGGCGGCGCAGTCGTTTAATCAGGCGCTCGAGTTGATTTGGCGTCATGTCGCGGAAGCCAATCGCTACGTGGACGAGCAGGCGCCATGGGCGCTCCGCAAGACGGACTCGCCGCGCATGGAAACCGTGCTATACACGCTGACCGAAGCCATTCGCAACTTGGCGATCCTGACGACTCCCTTCATGCCACAATCGATGGCGATGGTGTTCGACCAGCTCTCGGTCCCGGAAGAACATCGCGACATCGACCACCTCGGACTCAAGCATGCTGTCGGCTCGGGCACTGCATTGCCGGGTAAACCGACTCCGATTTTCCCGCGTTTCGTCGACGACGAAGAGGGGTAGGGGCGTCGTGCTCGTCGATAGTCATTGCCATTTGGATTATTTGGCCCGCGATGGCGATTTGGAAGAAGCGGTCGCGCGCGCCAAGGCCGCGGATGTCGGCACGATGGTGACGATCTGTACCAAAATTACTGAGTTCGATATCGTGCGTGGCATTGCCGAACGTTTTGATAATGTGTGGTGTACGGTTGGTATTCATCCTCACGAAGCGGCCACGGAGCCAGAAATCTCAACGGAACAGCTCATCGAGTTAGCGGCACATCCAAAGGTCATCGGGATCGGCGAGACCGGGCTCGACTATTTCTATGAGCACAGTCCCCGAGAGTCGCAAAAACGCAGCTTTCGGGCGCATATCGCGGCCGCACGCGCGACCGGGTTACCGCTGATTGTGCATACCCGTGACGCCGATGAAGACACCATCGAGATATTGTCCGAGGAACATCGAAAGGGCGCCTATCCCGGACTCATACATTGTTATAGCTCTTCGCCCGAAGTGGCTGATAAATCAATTGAAATGGGACTTTACATTTCCATCGCCGGTATCCTGACCTTTAAGAGTGCCAAGGAACTGCAGCAGACAGTCGCGCGGTTGCCGGCGGACCGCTTACTGGTCGAAACGGATTCGCCTTATCTTGCCCCTGTGCCCAAGCGCGGGAAAAGAAACGAGCCTGCGTTCGTCGCTCATACAGCGGCTAAAATGGCCGACCTCATGGACGAGACCCCAGAGGCCATTGCCACTGTCACGACTGATAATTTCTTTCGCTTATTTTCTCGGGCGGAGCGCCCGAAACCCGTATGAAAGTTACGGTACTCGGCAGTGGCGCTTCGGGCGGTGTACCGATGGTTGGCCCGGTTTGGGGTAAATGCGACCCGACTAACCCACGCAACCGGCGCCGGAGAGCCTCTATACTCGTTGAAAGCGCCAATACGCGCGTATTGATAGACGCGTCACCGGATTGCCGGTCTCAACTACTTGATGCTGATGTATCCCATCTAGATGGCGTCATCTTTACCCATGCCCATGCGGATCACTGTCATGGGATTGACGATCTGCGCTGGGTTAATCAGTACATGGGCCGTGGACTTGCAGCCTATAGCGACGCTGTGAGCCATGAAGAAATGGTGCGGCGGTTCGGCTACGCATTCGCACCATTCGAAATTCCGGATCACGGGTTCTTTAATCGACCGGTACTGCAATGGCAGGAAATCGGCGAGAGTGCATTTCAGGCCGGCGACATTGACTTTTTACCGTATGAGCAAGATCACGGCTTTTCCAAGACTCTAGGGCTGCGCTTTGGCAATGTGGCGTATTCTACCGACGTGGTCAGGCTCGACGACACGGCCTTCGAGCTCTTGGCGGGGATTGAGGTTTGGTTTGTCGGATGTCTACGCGAAGATCCGCATCCGACCCATGCTAATTTGGAGACCGTTTTGGGTTGGATCGACAGAGTAAGACCGGAGCGGGCCTATATAACCCATATGAATCATATGCTTGATTATGATGACTTAAGTTCAAAGTTACCGAATGGCGTTGTTCCGGCCTATGATGGAATGGTCATAGAGGTATAATATTTATTTCCCATAATATACATTATGCGACTCTTCGGTATGGGTTTGTTCTTATGAGGCGCAGTCTACCGGTCTAACTAAGACCACCCCGAGTTTCGGATATGTCTGATCCGAAACTCTCACTTCCCGCGCCTACATCTGTCCGCTTCGAGCCACATCGACCTCGACGAGGAAACGGCGCTCACTTTTGCGGATAGACTGTTCAATTACGTTGATCGAACGCAGCGCGAAAGACAGCGCCGCAAACGTATCTATCAAGTGCTCTAATTCGGAACGACGAATACAGCGAAATAGCGCGTTAGGAAGGCATCTCAGCAGCACCACTAGCGAATGTTCTTCTGAGGTCCCGTGGGCTAGGTACAGCGCTG
>JABJCS010000710.1 GCA_018665505.1 Alphaproteobacteria bacterium | reverse complement strand
TCGCGCCGTAAATATTGACAATGTTTGTGCCGACCAACCGGACCCGCAGGCGCTGTCCGTAAGGTCGGACCTCTATCAAAGCCATATGGGGCAGAAGTTTCGGCATTTCGACAGGGTCGAGATCAGCGCGAGCTGGCATGAGCCGGTTGGCTCGTTTTCGATCCCAGAGATCATGTGCCTGCAACAGTAGTGGAGAGGCAACATCGGTCTTTGCCTTTTCTTCGAAAGGAAATTCGGTAAGCTGCCGCTCAGCATTGGGGAAATTCATTGGAATTCCGTTAAGGTTGTTACCGGAAACCCTATTGAACAATGGTTAATATGAAATTAAGGATCATTTGTGCGTCGGCGTCGCTAGGTTTCATTAAGGCTTACGAAACGAATGCCTGCACATAATATGGCTTCTAGATCACAAGAATTCTTAGCAATACGAGACGTTAGCTACACATGAACATTATCCGCATCATCCTCGCGCTCCTTCTTCCTCCCGTCGCGGCATTTTTGACGGTCGGGCTCGGCTTGCATTTTTGGTTGAACATTCTTCTCACGATCTTTTTCTTCGTGCCGGGTATGATCCACGCGTTATGGCTGGTGGTAAAGAAATCCGCTTAAGGGTTCGTCAGGTCTGCGCCCAATGCGCCCAATGCGGCGGATAGGCGTTCTGGAAACCGTCTAACGCTTCGATCCGGGCGCGCCATGCGGCGATGTTTGGGAAATAAGTGTCGAACGGATAGAGGTCGAGGTTCATCGGCCTCGCTTCGTCGCGTGATACCGCGCGTTCGAGCTGCATCAACACTGGAAACGTGACGAGATCGGCAGCGCTGAGAGTTGTGCCGGCGAGCCAGGGGCTGGCGGATAACCGCGTCTCAAGGAGCGCCAATTCTTCGCGGACCGTGGCCGCAGCGTTAGATATTTGCTCCGCAAATTCGCTTTCTTTACCGCGAAATAACGGGCGTGAAATGTCGCCGACCGGGCTGCGCAGGTTGCCGTCGCATTCGCAGATCGCCTGCCAGACGCGCGCAGTCTCCATGGCCGCTCCCCCGAAGAGCGGTGGCGTGGGATAGGCGGCGTCGAGATACGCCAAAATTGCTAAAGTTTCGCAAACGGTATTGCCGTTGTCGATCAGGGTCGGCACTTGGCCGCGTGCATTGATCGCCAGATATTCCGAGCTCTTCTGTTCCCGCTTGGTGTTGCCGAGACGCCGCGGCGTATACGGCAAGTTCTTCACTTCGAGCGCCAGCATCACGGTCCAGCACGGTGGTGAGCCCGAAATGAAATAGAGTTCACGATCCGTCATTGCGGGCCCCTTACCCGCCGCTCTTTGGGAGTTCGAAATCGGCGGCCCGCTCGATCACTTTGATGATCTCGCTGAAGTCGCTGCCGCGCATGCCCATTGCCAAGGCCTGCTGCAATGTTTGGTAAGTGGCACTCGCGACGTTTTGCGGTACTTCGAGGCGTTCGGACTCCATTCGCCACAGCATCGCATCCTTGGCGATGATGTGCATCGGGGCTTCCATGTTGAAGTCCCGCGTCATCACGAATTTCGGTATTTTTGACAATGTGGCGCTGTTCTGGCCGGAACCGGAATTGATTACGTTGATGACTTTGTCAGGATCTACGCCGGCCTTCGACGCCATGGTCAGAGCTTCCAGCCCGATAACCATATTGGTGAAGGACATGATGTTGTTGCAGATCTTTGTGATTTGCGCCTGCCCTACCTTGTCGCCGACGTAATGAATGTCGCGGGCGAAGGATTTCAAGAACGGCTCCGCCTGATCATAGACCGCCTGCGGCCCCGATGTGATGACTGTGATGTCCTTGTCCCAAGCCCGTTGCACGCCGCCGGTGATCGGAGAATCGAGTACCGGAATTCCTTTTTCCGCCAAGGTAGCTTCCATTTCGGCAAGGGCTTCGGTGCCCATGGTACCCAGATTGATAAAGGTCTTCATTTGCGTGCCGTGGATGACGCCCTCATCGCCGGCGACGATTGTGCGAAAGCTCTCGATGCTTGGCATACACGCGAAGACGATATCGGATTCGTTCGCGACCTCAACGGGTGAACTGACGATTCGGCCCTGTTTATCAGCAAGCGATGCCGTCGCTTCTGGATTAATGTCATAAGCGACGAGCGCCTTTTCTTGATCCAAAATATTCGATGCAAGCGGCAGTCCCATACTGCCCGTTCCGATAAATCCCGCCTTCATACTAAAATCTCCGCTGTTAAATTTCTGTTCTTGTCTCGATGTCTATTTAGCTAGGTACCAAACCACCGTCGATATTATAGGATTGACCGGTGATGTTGCGAGCGCCGGCTGACGCCAAGAAGACGGCCATCGCGGCGATATCTTCCGGCTCGTTGGCGCGGCCAATCGGAATGGGTTTGATCGCATTTTTCAACGCCTGTTCGACACTGACGCCCTGCTCGCGCGCGCGGATAACGCGGTTGCGATCGCCCAGAGGAGTCAGAGTGACGCCGGGGCAAATAGCATTGACGTTTATGTTGTGTGGGCCGAGTTGCTGAGACGCCATTTTGGTCAAGGCGATTACAGCACCTTTGCTTGCCGCATATGCGGCATTCGATGCGCCTGGGTAGCCGCGCCCCGCAATGGACGCGATATTGATGATACAGCCGTTACCTTGCTCGATCATCACGCGGGCTGCGCGTTGCAGGCAAAAGAAAACACCCTTCGCGTTGACCCGGTGAATCCGGTCCCAATCTTCTTCCGTAAGGTCCATGATATGGGCGCGGCGTGTCACGCCCGCGTTATTCACGATGATATCCAATCTACCGAACTCTTCGACGGTTAGTTCGACCATTTTGTCGATTTCGTCGACGTTTCCGACATCGCATTCTAACGCCAGACTTCTCACCTGGTATTTGGCGGCTTTGTCCGCTGCGTTTTGCGCTGCATCCTTATCAATATCGGCGGACACGATATGCGCGCCCGCTTCAGCCATGGCGGTGACAATCGCTTCACCGATCCCGGCACCTGCTCCGGTAATAAGCGCCACTTTGTCTTTCAATATCATGTTGTCTTCCCCGCTGAGAACTCTGATCCACGACCGTGTCATCCGATTGGTGGCCAGTAAAATATCTCTTCGCCTAAGGATGTAATGCTTTGCGCCGCGACCGCCACGGAAACAACGAGTCTCAAC
>JABJCS010000709.1 GCA_018665505.1 Alphaproteobacteria bacterium | reverse complement strand
GTGCGAGTCCGATGGGCGCTCCCAGCCAATCAGCCAGGAATCCGGCATAGAGAATCCCAATCGGCATTGTGCCTACGCTGACGGCCAACAATCCCATCACGCGTCCTCTGATTTCCGGTGGCGTCACGGAAAGCAGGATCGTGCTCTGCATGGACGAAAACCCGGATATCCCGAGGCCCGCCAACAACAACACGACGAGCGACATCTCGAAAACCGGCGACAACGCGAAGAGTAAGACACCTGAGAGAAACATGAAGGATCCAAAGACGAAGAATTTCCCGTATCGGGACGACCGCACCGTCATACCGACGAAGACGGCACCCAGCAACGCTCCCAAGCCTTCGGATGACGCCAAGACCCCGACGGGAAATGCGCTCAAGCCCAGCGTGTCCCGACCGATAACCGGCAGAATGCTGGCAAACGGAAACCCGAAGGCATTCACAATAATGGTGATGGATAATACACCGACCACGATCGGCTCACTCCGTGCATAGCGGAGGCCCTCAATCAGATTGGTCAGCACCTTGGGGGCGGGTCCGCTTGGTTTGTCCTGCAGATATACCATGCGCCAAACCGCGAATGCCGCTGTTGCGTATAAAATTGCGCCCAAATAATAGGCGCCGTGCAATCCCATAAATTCCAACAGAAATCCGCCCAAGGCCGGCCCCAACATACGGGTGCCGTTATTGGTGCCGGTATCGAACGCCATGGCGACGCCGACGCGCTCCATCCCCGCAGCCTCTCCGATCATCGTGCGACGGGTCGAATAGTCGGTCGATGTAAAGGTCCCACTAAGGAAGGCGGCCAAGCCGATATGCCATAGAGCGACCGTGCCGGTCATCGCAAGCAAGCCCAGAATCGCCGCGATGACGCTCATCGCGATCAATCCACCGAGCAGAATACCCTTGCGGCTGACCCGGTCGGCGATAACGCCGATCCAAGCGCCGAACAACACCAGTGGCGCCCAACGCAAGAATAGGAAAACAGCCACCATGATGGCGGAATTCGTCAGATCGAAAACAAAAACGCCAACGGCCAACGATTCAAGCCACCGCATCGTGCTCGCGATTGCGCCTGCGTACCATAAGCGACCGAACGAAGTTTCCGTAAATAGGGCCCGAGTTATCGCTCGAGCGCCAGGGCGGCCCTCTCCAGCGGCTTGTGCGGCCACTAAGCGTCGTCCGGCTTCTGCCCTTGCACCACCGCCTGCTGCAACCGCCCAGTTGTCAACTCAAGCCGTCGGGCAAGATCGCGCATGATCTCAATGGCCATTTCCGGAAACTCGGTGACCAGACGATAGAAGAGATCCTTCGATATCTGCAAGGCGACCAATTCGCCCGTCGCTGTCACTGTCGCCGTACGGGGCACGTCGCAGAGAATGGCAATCTCACCGACCAACTCGTGTTCCTTAAGCGTGGCCACGGAGAGCGGTCCACTCGGCGTATTCACCGAAATATCGGCTTCACCTTCGATGATGACATAGGCGTAGTCGCCGCCCTCGCCTTGCTCGAACACCACTTGGCCCGGATCGAATTTCACGCGATCACTGGTAAATGCGAGCAGCTTCAGACGTGTCGGGTCGATCTTCGCAAACAACGGTATGCGGCGCAGGAGTTCGACTTCTTCGACGATGCTCATATTAATCCCTATTCCCGTCAGGCCGCTTCAAGTAATTTTTTGAAGGCTCCGGCCCGCTCGCTCAATTCTTCATACGGGCCTTGTTCCGCAACTCGACCGTCTTGCATGACCAAGACATGTTCGAAATGCCGCGATGCCGCAACCCGATTCATTACCCAAATTACGCCGCGGCCTTCGCAATCGGCCAACACGTTACTTATCACCCGGTCTTGGGTCTGCACATCGAGCCCTTCGGTCGCCTCATTAATGATTGTGAGATCGCTACGCTTGAGCAAGGCGCGTGCGATTGCCAGCTTCTGACGCTGCAGATTGGTGAGCCGTGCCCCGCCGACACCGGCTGGGAATTCCAAGCCGACTTCGACCACGGTCCTAGTCAACTCCAACTCCTCGATTAACCCCTGCATCAAATCACCGACGCGGGCATCCGCATGGGCGTGACCGTAAGCCACTTTACCAAACAAGATATTGTCCTGCAGCGTCGCCGCCGGGCAGTAGTCGTGATCGGAGAAGAATGCGATCGCTCCGTCCAATGATGCGGGGAGGTCGTCACGGAAAGCTTGCCGCGCCTCGAGTATCTTTGCCTCCAAATCGTCGTCGATCAGCCCCAAACGGTGCCGTTCAGCGACCAGCAGGAAGGACAACGCCATGAGCCGTCGTTGCTCGTCTTCGGGCAAACTATCGAGGCCGT
>JABJCS010000708.1 GCA_018665505.1 Alphaproteobacteria bacterium | reverse complement strand
GGTTTTGCCCTTTACCACCCTCGCAGGCCAGCAGAAAGGCTTGGAGCCCGGCGGTAGCGCCACCGTAGTCGAAATTGTCGACGGAGACACGCTGCGTCTAGACACCGGCAAACAAGTCCGGCTTGTCGGCCTTCAAGCACCCAAACTACCGCTTGGCAGAGCCAATTTCAAAGCATGGCCCTTGGGTGAGGAAGCCAAGTCAGCACTGGCCCAGATGACTTCGGGAAAACGTCTCCGGCTGTCTTACGTTGAACGTAAGAGTGATCGGTATGGCCGCTTGCTTGCGCATTTACATGATGGTGAAGGAATTTGGATTCAGGGCGAAATGCTGCGCCTTGGCTGGGCCAGGGTCTATTCCTTTCCGGACAACCGTCGTCTGGTCCGCGAGATGTTGGAGCTGGAAAGACAGGCACGGCTTTTGAAGCGCGGTATTTGGGGACATCCCTACTATAGAATTCGGCAAGCGGGCGATTTACGCGGCGATATCGATACATTTCAGGTCATTGAAGGACGGGTGAGAGATGTTGCAACGGTGAAGGGACGCACGTATTTAAATTTCGGAGCTGATTGGCGCAGCGACTTCACCGTATCTGTGGCGCCACGGGATCGGCGGCGGTTCGCCGACGGTCTGGTTAAGCTGGTCGATATAAAAGGCCGTCTTGTCCGTGTTCGTGGATGGCTCGGATGGCGCAATGGCCCGATGATCGAGGCCACGCATCCGGAACAGATCGAGGTGTTGGAATGATAGACGAGAGTTGCAAATCTACTGCCATACTCTGGGAACCAACTCGCCGGCAGTTCGGCGTCCTGGCCTTAGCGGGACTTGGATCTTTTTGTGCCGGCTGTGCCGTAAATCCCGCGACCGGGGATCAGCAGGTCATGTTGATGTCCGCCGACGAAGAACGCCGAATCGGAGCCGCAGAGCATCCGAAAATTTTGAGAGAATTCGGCGGCGCCTACGATGATCCGAAAGTATCCGGCTATATTGCCGCCATTGGCGGCCGCCTGGCGGCGGCAACGGAACTGCCGGGCGAAAACTTCACCTTTACGGTACTGAACAGCCCGATCGTCAATGCGATGGCTCTGCCGGGCGGTTACGTATACGTAACCCGTGGGTTACTCGCTTTGGCCCAGAACGAGGCCGAAGCGGCAGGGGTTATAGGTCACGAAATCGGCCATGTCATTGCTCGGCATACGGCGGCACGGATCAGCCGCGCCCAAGTCACGCAATTTGGACTGATTGGCTTGGCGATACTGGGCGGGGTCGCGGGATTGCCGAGCGGTACCGGCCAAATCGCAAACTCACTGGCGTCGCTGCATCTTCGGGGGTTTTCGCGCGATCAAGAGTTCGAAGCCGATACCTTGGGCATCCGTTACATGTCTCGCGCCGGATACGATGCCGGGGCGATGGCCTCATTTTTGGCCCAATTACGGGCACACGCCAGTCTCCGCGCGCGGATAAAAGGGGAGGCTCCCGATGCGGTCGATAGTTTCGACATTATGGCGACACATCCCCGAACCTTGGATCGCATCAAACGCGCGACAACCGCAGCCGGCCCCGTACCTGGGCATGCCCGGAATTTACATCGCAAAGCCTATCAAAGCGCTATCGACGGTATGATCTTCGGCGACGATCCGGATTTTGGTGTCGTTCGGGGTCGGGAATTCGCGCATCGAGCGCTGCGGTTTCGCTTTGAGGTGCCAGAGGGATTTATTTTGATCAATCGGCCGAACGCAGTCATTGCGCGCAACAAGCGGCTGCGGTCGACAATTATTTTCGATTTGGATGGGCGGCGGAGCGGCGGCGCCATGACGAGTTATCTGGTCCGTGATTGGGCTAAATCCCGCATGAATGATGTCGTGTCACTCACGGTCAACGGGCTCCCCGCCGCCACCGGCTGGTTCGTAACCAACACAAAAAAGGGCCAAATGATGGTGCGGCTCCTGGCAATCCGGGGCGGTCCGTCGGAAGTATTCCGTTTTATGTTTCTAACGCCGCCCGCCGTCACCGAGCGGCTGTCCGTGCCGTTCCGGCGTATGACGTATAGCTTCGGGCGCCTGTCACGCAAAGAAGCTGCCGAGATCACAGCCCTGAGGTTGACGATCCGTCGACGCCGGAACGAGAGCTTAAAATCGCTCGTCCGGCGTATGCAAGTCGATACCCATGCCGATGGCTGGTTCGAATTGCTGAATGGCTTTGCGTCCGGCAATACGCCGAAACGCGGAGATGCAGTTCGCTTGGTCGTCTAGCCCCTGACCGTGCCGAAACTTACGCTTCGATCATCAAGTCACTAGGCAAATCGGTCCGCTGACTGATCGATTTTCGCAGTTTCGTCAGGGCCCGGTGCTCAAGCTGCCGCACACGTTCCTTGCTTACACCTAAAACGCGGCCCAGCTCTTCGAGCGTTGCTCCGTTTTCGGTCAAACGACGTTTGCGGATGATTGTTTGTTCCCTTTGCGGCAATTCGCGCAGCGCTTCGACGAGCCAACGTGCACGGGTCCGGCCATCTCGGACGCTGACGACAGTTTCCTCGGAGCTCGGACGCTGATCAGCCAGGAAATCTTGCCAACTGTCTTCCGATTCATCCGAGACAGGCGCATTCAGCGATTGATCGCCGCCATTGAGGCGAATTTCCATCGCTTCTACTTCATGCACATTCACCTTCAGCTCGTTGGCGATGAATTCACGGGATTCCTCACTCAACTGCTCACCGCCGATATCGTCAATTTGCGCGCGCAGGCGGCGCAAATTGAAGAACAGTGACTTTTGCGCCGCCGTCGTACCGGTACGCACGATCGACCAGTTGCGCAAAATGAAATCCTGCATGGCGGAGCGAATCCACCACGAGGCGTAAGTTGAAAACCGCACGCCGCGATCCGGCTCGAAGCGTTCCGCCGCCTGCAACAGGCCGACATTGCCTTCTTGGACCAAATCGCCCATCGGCAGGCCGTAGTTGCGGAACCTGGAAGCGATACTAATCACCAGCCGCGTATAGGCACGGACCAATTTGTGCAGCGCTACTTCGTCCTGGCTGTCGCGCCACCGCTTCGCGAGATCATATTCGATCTCCCGCGACAGTAGCGGTTCTTGCATTGAAGTTTTGATAAACTTGAGGTTTGCCCGCTGGGTTTGCGGATCGTCAATGTATGCCATTCCCTCCCCTTGGTGCCTTCGAAGGCACGCTCCCTAGATATTTATCGTGGTTTTTAATAACTCACTGTGTAACTAGGTTATTGAATCCATAAACTGGACGCAAGAAAATTCGTCCGGACAAATTTTAAAATTCGTCCGGACGAATTTAAAGTCTCGAATTTAAGCTTCTAAGCGTTCGATAATCAGCCCGTCGGGCGTGAAACACACGGCGATCAGGTCGCCTCCAAAACCGCAACCACCATCGATCGTCACAGTATAATCGTTCTCATGGAACCCACCGTGATCGGGGTCGTATCCTCTGACGACCTTGGCAAATTGGCCGTAAGGCTTGTCAATTTGCGCAAAACTATGGCCCGCCCACCACAACACATCACTTTGTTCTTCAACGGGTTTGTCCGTATCGATCCCCGCATTTACGAAAAGCAAGGATTCTTCAGCGGTATATGCCGCACGCTTCAGCGCGCTCATGAAGGCTACATGTCCGAGGCGTTCTTGCATGGCAGCGCGAACCGACCCTGTCCACTGCGCGATGGTCAGTGGCCCGGCGCGCTGCCCCAGAATATCCGCGCTGGAATCGCCCGCATAAGCGGTTAGGGTCGCCGCCAATCCGCGCTCACCCATCCAGCTCATCACTTCCACGGGGTCGACAGCGAATTGCAGTTGCAATACCCGGTGCCACATTTCTTCCTGGCTGCCGCGCAGAAAGACCAGATCGCCCGCATCCATGAAGGGGGGGCGCGCTAAAAATTCACGGCGGAATTCCAACAATTCGTCGATGGTTCCGACAATATCAGGGCCGTAGCCAATGTAATTTCCGAGATAAACTAAGCGGTCGCCATCTTGCAGCCGTCCACTCAATTGGTCGTGCAGCTGGCGCAGGCGGTCTACTTCGCCATGAATCGAGCCAATAGCCCAAACCCGGCGAGCTTCTCGTAGAACCGCAAAGGCATTTCCGTCAGACATTCACTTCGCCGAACCGTGCCTTTGCCGAATGCCGCCGCTGGAATCCAGTCTTTAGGCGGCTTTCAGCATGTTTTCCAATTTCTCGGTCGCCGACTCTTCATCGATATCCTCGACGGCGGCTACCTCCCGTGCAAGCCGGTCCAGCGCGGCCTGATAAATTTGGCGTTCACTATAGGATTGATCCGGTTGATCTTCCTTGCGGTGAAGATCACGCACGACTTCAGCAATGGAGACCGGATCACCAGAATTGATTTTGGCCTCATATTCCTGGGCGCGGCGGCTCCACATGGTGCGGCGAACCCGGCTGCGGCCTTTCAGCGTCTCTAAAGCGCCCTTCATTTCGTCGCGCGACGATAATTTGCGGAGCCCGGATTCTTTCGCTTTATCCGTTGGAACCCGCAAAGTCATCCGGTCTTTCTCGAAACTGATGACCACCAGCGTAAGTTGAGTGCCGGCGATCTCCTGATCCTCGACACCCATGACCTTGCCAACACCATGGGTCGGATAAACGACCCAGTTTCCGGTTTTAAATTCCGAGTGTTCTTTCTCTGCTTTCTTCTTCGGCACGTTCTACCTCTTCATCAATCGACACGCCTATACGCGCGTCCTCGACACAAAAATATCCGCTGATACGCACCAGAGATATCCGATAACCAGACGCAATCGCGGGACAGCACCGGAACCCCATAAAGGGCCCGGCGTCGCTTTCCAAAGCTTAACGGCTAGGTGGCGGCGTCCGGCATTCACGTCATGACGAACAGCATTATAACACGTCACACCACATGGTTACAGCCCCGCCAAAAACTGGCGGACTCGCTGTACCACTGATGAAACGACTAGTGCGCTCTAACTCTCGCCGGGATTCGAATCGAAATATTTCTCGAACTTGCCGGTTTCGTCCTTAAAGGCGTCCGCATCTTCCGGTGACGGGGCCTTGCGGGTGATATTCGGCCATTTTTCCGAATAATCGCGGTTTACTTCCAACCACTTCTCCGCTTCGCCATCCGTATCGGGAATAATGGCCTCAACCGGGCACTCCGGCTCGCAGACGCCGCAATCAATGCATTCGTCCGGATGGATCACCAGCATGTTCGCGCCGACGTAAAAACAATCGACTGGGCACACTTCGACGCAATCCATGTATTTGCATTTGATGCAAGTTTCGGTGACGACATAGGTCATTCAGTTCTCTCCTTCGCACTCCGAATTCGCCGGTTTCGGCCAAGCCGGCAAATTTTCATCACCGGTAACAAAACCTTCTCGTATTGCATGGATGATCCACACAATACACCAGCCGCATACAGTCAAATACAAACAAGCGACTGCGGACGCAATAGCCTCAAACGAGAATTATGCACACGGCTTGCCGTCGTCGGGAGCCAAGCCTATAAACCGCCCATGTCTGAAGACCCCCGCCGCTACGCTCCCGCGACCGCCCGCAATCGTGATCCACTCCTGCAGGTTCTGAAATCGCTCCTGCCACAAACCGGGACGATCCTTGAAATCGCCAGTGGAACCGGTGAACACGCCTGCTATTTCGCCCCTGCCTTCGGCGATGCAGTTTGGCAACCGACCGACACAGATGAGAGCGCGATTGCGAGCATTAACGCCCACCGCCAGGCCGATGCGCCGGCAAACCTCGCCTCACCTCTGTATCTGAATGTGATGGAACCGGAATGGCCTGTAAGTGCGGCCGACGCAGTATTATGCGTGAATATGGTGCATATTGCACCTTGGGCCTGTTGCGAAAGCCTGCTCCAGGGATGCGCACATGTACTGCCGCCGGGTGCTCCTCTGGTGTTTTACGGTCCCTTCAAGCGAGACGGGGCGCACACCGCGCCCAGCAATGCGGAATTCGATCAAACATTGCGCCGACAAAATGCCGACTGGGGAATTCGCGATATGGGCGAAATCGCCGAGGCGGGGAAAGCGCGGGGCCTTACGATCGAGGATCCAATCACCATGCCGTCCAACAATTTCTGCCTTGTCCTCCGACAAACGAACACCGCAAGCCCAAGCTAAAACCCTAACTGGCGCGTTCCCGAAACCGGTCGAGTGCGCGCCGTTCGCTTTTGGTCGGCCGCCCGGCACCGCGCGGCCTTTCGGCAACGGACGGTTCCTTCGGTTGTCGCTGCGGCGGGCTTAAATCCTTATAGAGGCCTTGCGCTTCGCTTGCCGGACCGCGTCTCTCACCGAGCGCTAGTATTTCGATGACGCGAATATCCGTTCCCTTTGGGAAGGTCAGCACGTCGCCGGATTTAACTACGGCACCGGGCTTTCGCACGACCTCGCGATTAATCCGCAATTTACCCGAACCCGCGAGCTTGGCCGCAAGTGTTCGGCTTTTAAAGAATCGAGCATGCCACAACCATTTATCGACCCGAATGCGCTCTTGCGAAATCGCCATCATCTTACTTGGCGCTCGCCAGGTTGCGTAATGACGCGAAGGGGGAATCCGGATTTAAAGGAATTCCTTTCGCACGTCGTTGTTGTTTCCGCTTCTGCTGTTTCAATCGAAATTCCGTCTGCTCCCCCGCTTTCTGCGCGGCATATCCGAGGGAGCCCATCAATTGTTCGAACTCCGTTGCGCCCAACCCAACCATCGACAGCATTTGCGGTGTGGGCACGAAAGCGCCTTGGCTCGCCTTTTTGTGGGCCGTCCGGCTCAGTTTATCGAGACACTCGAGACGAACGGCTTTTCCACCAAACCGCCGGAACCCGAGACACGCCCAATCTTTTTGCGATAACCGGCCCGCCGCACAGGTCGCCTTAGATCCATCGACAATCGGTGGTTTCCTCCCGGTATGAACCGACCACAATATGCGCCGCAGCGATAGCGCAGGCGCACTCTGCAAACTTGGAAAGTAGACCAGGGTTGGGGTCATGCGGATGCCGAATTTTGCCAAACGCGTGCGATCGCGCTTCTCGAGCGATTGCCATTCCAAGGAATCCAAGGGGCCTGGTAACGCGCCGAGATGCTCGTACAGGCGAAATACCACCCCGCGAGCCGTACCTTGCACCGTGGAATGTCGGGCATCTGTAAGCGGTTTAAGAACCTCACTAATCTGGCGATCGAACCAAGCGGCCAGATGACTGCGAATTTGCTCTTTCATCGAATTATCGAGGAGATCGCTGCGAACGATACGAATTTCCGGGGATACCAGTGCTTCACCCGCGCCGAGCCGTGCAATGGGCGCCCCTTGCCACAGTATTTTGCCGCCATCGGTCAAGACAAACGCGGTATACGGCTGGTCCAGCAGGCCGCGCACCCGAGTCCCGATACTTTCGGCCGCCGCACGTCGCGCTGCGGCCAAGACCGTGCGGCGTTCGGGCCCGAAGTTTTCCAAGGCGACGAATTCGACCCCTTCCATGCGGCCCACCGACTGACCCTCGACGATCACATCGCCGGTCGCCGTGACGGCTGAGAGCAATTGCGTGCCCGCTCCCTTCTTGCGGTCGATGGACGAGGCCCGACGGTCGACAAACCGCAACGTCAGACGGTCGTGCAAGGCATCGGACAATCTGTCTTCAATAGCACCCGCCAACCCCTGCCAATGGCCCGGATCGGCGAGCCAGTCGCTGCGATGGGAGATATAAGTCCAGATCCGGATATCAGCCAATCGTCCAGTGAGGGCATCGATATCGCCAGATACATTATCGAGCCGATCCACTTGTTCTCCGACCCAATCCTCCGGTAATCGGCCTGCTGTATCCGTCAGATGGAGATATACCTGGCTCAAGAAGGCCGCATGGTGATCCGGCATAATCTTGCGGAAATCGGGAATCTGGCAAACGTCCCATAACAACCGCACGGCGCCCGGATTGGACGCGCGCGCCGCCACCGTCTCATCCTTCGCCAGCGCCGCCAGCGCGGCTTGATCCTCCGCCTCGCGGGCCCGCGACAACTCGGGCCGTCGCGGTCCATGACCCAGGCTTCGCAACAATAACTTCGGCGAGCCGAAATTCAGATCTCGGCTGCGCCAGAAGATTTTTTTCACGGGATCGAAGCGATGCGCCTCGACGGATTCGATCAATTCTGGGGGCAATGGACCGTGCCCGGCCGTGGTGCCGAAGGTACCGTCATTCATATGTCGCCCGGCACGCCCGGCGATTTGGCCGACTTCGCCCGGGGAGAGCATCCGCGCATGCCGTCCGTCAAATTTC
>JABJCS010000707.1 GCA_018665505.1 Alphaproteobacteria bacterium | reverse complement strand
TTGGCGGCGCTCCAATCGACCATCAGATAAGAATCGAATACGGGCATGAGGAGAAGCTATCCAATGCGAACCCACCTGTCAGTTCAATATGCCTTGGTAATTGACCAGTACCGGATTCTGCCCTCATTCTGCAAATATGTACGATCATCCGGAACTGGCAGCCTTTGCATCGGACCGCTTTGGGCTTTTATGTATCGCGCTTTTCCTGGAAGCGGTCGTTGGCCGGCTTTCCTGGTTGTTTCGCTTGATACCGCACCCCTTTAACGCCTTCCAGCGTGTAGCCGGATTTTTTGGACGACGCTTGAACAAGAGTAGCCGTGGTCCGCGCGCGCTTATTGTCAGGGGGGCTATCGTCACCTTGTTCTCATGTGGATTAGCAATGCTTGCGGGTTGGGGGTTGTCGGTGTGGTCGGAAACATTCCGGAGCGGTTGGGTGGTTGATTTGGCGTTGGTCATGTTGCTCGTCTCCCAACGCGGCAGCTATAGCGACGCGTCGCGCACGGTCAGGGCATTGACCCGTGATGGATTGTCGGAAGCCCGTAAACGGGTGGGCGCCTTTCATCGCGGCAATGCGGACCTACTGGACGAACACGGTATCTGTCGTGCGCTTACTGAACATCTTGCGGGCGAGCTTGGGCGCTGGCTTCTCGGACCGGTGGTTTGGTATTTGCTGCTGGGCCTGCCCGGCTTGTTGCTCTACGCGGCAATCATCGCGTCGTCTCGAAGTCTGGCGCATGATGATGCAACGCGGGCCGGATTCGGTTGGATGGCATATCGCTTGGAAGCTCTTGCCGGCGCCATTCCAGGATGGATTGCCGGACATTTGGTTGTTGCAGCGAGCCTACTGGCGCCGACGGCGCGGCCCATCCGGGCGTGGCGTACCATGTATGCAAAGGCAAATTCGCTCTCCAATGCCGTATATGGCTGGCCGGCGGCTGCGTTTGCCGGAGCTCTATCCATAGAGATTGGGGGGCCGCATTCCGCCGAAGGTCGGCGTTTGCCGTGGTTCGGGGACGGAAGCCCCCGATTGACCAACCGAGATGCCCACCGCGCGATGATGCTGTTCGGGTATACCTGCGTCCTGCACGCGGCGCTGGCGGCCGGGTTGGCGGTCGGCAGCCTCATCTTGGCGGGGTGAGTCTTCTATCGAGCTTGAAAAAGGCTTTCACGCAAAGCGTCCGAATGGGGATTTGCGAACTTACCTTCGATGACGACCGTGCGTGGAGCGGCACCATTATTGCCGTAATATTCGGTTGTCCAATCCGAACGAGGATAAATGACGGCGCCTTCAACGCTAAAGCCCGCGAAGGCACCTTGATTTAGGGAATAGGTAAAAATATCAGCGCCTAAATTCGCTGTGGTCGCCGCTTTCGCGCCGCGGCCGTATGGACCGATCGCCGCGTTGACGTCCGCGCCGATCTTGACTTTCTGATTGAGGACCGCATTCAAGCCCCGCTCTGTCATGATCAGTAGCATGACTTCCGCGGTCTGCGCCCCAATCTGTAGGCCAAAGCTACCGGACCCGAGAAAATAAAACGCTGGGTAGCTCCATCGACCCTCGCTGCCTTTCGCCAATAAGACGCCACTACCGCCCTCGGCCCCAAAAAAAAGCGCTCCTTTATATAAATTAGGGAAAATCAACACGCCCTTCGCTTTCGACAGCATGTCGGTAACCCTGTCGCCGATTTCTTTGCTCTGCAGTACCTTTTGTACTGTAATGTTGGCTTTCTGGACCATTTCTTCCTGGTCGGTCAGGGCATGACCCGGTCCCGCCGCAAATGCGACCATTGCCAAAGCGAGAAAACAGCAGCGCAGAAACGTCATTGGAGAACCTCCATTGGCGATTTATCTAAAATTTGTTCTTTGTCCACAATATATAGTGTTAGGGTCAAATGAACTAACGAAATGTATTCAAAAAACGATCACCCAACGCGCTTGATGGCCCCATGTTCCATCGTCTCGCCAGTGACGTCCACCGGGCCCGTGCCACCCGCCAAGATAAAATTATAAATGAGTGTCGAGCGTGGATTCATGGGTTCTTGGGGAAGGCGAGCGAGATTATCCTCGATTGTGGGCGCAATATTGATCTGCGGCTCGGTCTTTAGCGCTTCGCTAAACACCGCCGACAAGAGACGCGCATCATCGGAAAAATGTACTTCGACAGGCCGTATAATGTGACCCGGTTCGATGATCTCCTCCGTCATATTAAACAGACCGAAACGGATCAATTGAATACCGTCGCCATCTCGGTCCTGCATAACGGATTCGAGTTCCGGGAAACGCGCAATCAAATCGGCCTTAGCCTTCGTGAGCGGCGTCGCCGTCCATTCGTATCCGAAACCGAGTGATGGTTTTTTTGGTGCAAAACTCTGTGTTAGGGGGCGGGTGTAATGCAGCCACCCCAGCAAAGCGGCAAGGAAAATCAAAACCGCGATGCCCCCGATGCTTTGAAATGCCGATAAACCCATGTTCAAGACTTTCTACGGAGAAGGTTGATGGCGTTATGCAAATACGCGATTGACGCAGACGATTCGCCACACACCAGAATCATCTGCCGTCTCAATATGGTCTAACCGTGTCAACGACAGGTTTTCAAGAGAGAAAGACAACGCCGACTCCGGATCCAACTCGAGAGCATAGGCGAGTGCGGCTCGAATTGAGCCACCATGAGCAACCGCCACAATATCCCTCCCGGCATGCTGCGATGTATGACGGATGATTGTGGGCACGACGCGGCCGACTACATCGGAGAAGCTCTCTCCATTAGGTGGGCGTTCGAAGGCAGGCGCCAGCCAGCCGGAATGCGGCAGCTTGTCTCGGACCGTAACGAACTCTTCCGACGACAAGCCCTGCCAATCACCGAAATGTTGTTCGCGGAACCCTGGCTCGCGTGCCGTCTGGTGCCATGCGCCGCCGGCCTCAGCAATGGCGTCCGCGGTCGTGACGGCACGTTTCAGATCGCTCGTGATGAGGACCGGTTCTTCAGGCAAGAGGGCCGCGAGACCGCCGAGCGCCGCCGCAGAGTTGGTGAAATCCGCTTCGACATCCTGTTGTCCGTAGATGTGGCCGGCATGACTGGTGACCGGTGCGTGGCGAATCCACCACCAGCGGGTTTCGCGGCTCATTTTCGCTCCTATCCTACTTCGCCAATCTAATTGCGGCATCTCAACCATCCGGGCAAGTGTCGAAGCGTCTCTCATGTTGTCGCCGGGACTTGCGAAAGGCCTCCGGCCATGGTCGCTTATCAAAATGAAAGACGCCTCGACGGGACAAAATTTACCAGCGGTAGCGGTCCGCTTGCGCACCGTTTTATTAATCCGGTGGATCGCGGCGGCAGGTCAACTTGCGACGGTGCTGATTGTCCATTTCGGGCTTGATTATGCGCTCCCGCTTCTGCTGTGTATTATCGCAGTTGCCGTGCTGGCGGCGTCTAACCTGGTCATCACCATGGTTAGGTCAACGCGCGGACGGCTTGCAGATGGCGAAGCGTTGGCGCTTCTTGGTTTCGACGCGGTCCAGCTCACCTGTTTACTGTATCTGACCGGCGGGCTCGCCAATCCCTTCGGAATTTTGATCCTGGCCCCTGTCGTTGTCTCCGCCACAATTCTGTCCCGTCGTGCCACGATTACCTTGACCGGCGTTGCGGTGCTCGCAATCACTGGGCTTGCCTATTTCCATCTACCATTGCCTTGGTCGCCTGATCGGTTGAGCCTTCCGCTTCCCTATATCCTGGGAATTTGGACGGCACTTGCCGTCGCGACCGTATTCATTTCGACCTATGTCTGGTCCGTCGCGGAGGAGGCTCGGCGTATGTCCGAAGCTTTGTCTGAGACGCAGGCCGCGCTGGCGCGGGCCCAAAGATTGGCGGCCTTGGACGGATTGGCTGCCGCCGCGGCGCATGAGTTGGGTAGCCCACTGGCGACAATCGCCGTTGTCGCACATGAGTTATCGAGGGAGGTCCCGGCCGACAGTCCGATCGCGGAGGACGTTAGTCTCTTGGTGAGTCAGTCGGAACGATGCCGTGATATCCTCGCGGATATCGCCGCCCAACCGGAAGATAGAGGTGGCGCGCCCTTCGAGCGACTGCCGTTCACCGTATTTCTGCAGGAGGCGGTCGACGACGCGACCGGCGGCTCGATCGAAACTCTGATCGAAATCGCCGATGAGCTTAGAGGAGAAGAGCCGCAAGTTGATCCAAGACCAGAAATTCTTCGAGGGCTTGGGAACCTTATTCAGAATGCCGAACAGTTTGCGCGAAGTCGCGTAACTTTGACCACTTACTGGGACGGGCGAAACGTTAATGTCACCATCCGCGACGACGGACCCGGCTTTCCGCAATCCGTATTGGCGGCGATAGGTGAACCGTATATTTCGACGCGGACCGGGCGCGGCGATCATATGGGATTAGGTATATTCATCGCGCAAACTTTGTTGGAACGTTCCGGTGCGTCTCTTGGGTTTTCCAACAAGGGCGGCGGTGAGGTTGCCATCTCTTGGCCAAGAACTATGCTGGAAGGAGCTTCGATGTGAATAGAGTTTTTGGCGTGGTGAGAGGAATAGTGTGCCGCGATGAATGAATCGAACGCGCGGGCGAATGAGCGCACCCTATTGATCGTCGATGACGACGCGCCGCTGAGAACGCGACTCGCACGAGCAATGGAATCACGTGGATTCACCGTTACCGCCGCCGAAAATGTAGCCGACGGCATTGAGCTCGCAGTTGAGAACCCGCCCGCCTATGCGGTCATCGATTTGCGCCTCGACGACGGCAACGGCTTTGAAATTGTGCATGCTCTTCAGCAAGCGAAACCGGATTGCCGTATTGTCATGCTGACCGGTTATGGAAATATCGCAACAGCGGTCGCCGCCATTAAGGCGGGAGCCGTCGACTATCTCCCGAAACCGGCAAATGCGGATGATATTGCGGCGTCGTTGTTGGAAACGAAACGTCCGTTGCCGGGACCGCCCAAGGACCCGATGTCCGCGGACCGGGTGCGGTGGGAGCATATCCAACGCGTCTTCGAGCAATGCGGACGGAACGTCTCCGAGACCGCCCGGCGGCTTAAGATGCACCGCAGAACGTTGCAGCGTATCTTGAACAAACACGCACCGAGAAACTAAGGGATTTAGCTCGCCTCTTCGGCCTTCTCCTCCGCTTCCTCTTGTTCAGCGGCGTCTTCGATGGCTTGGAAATTCCGTGACGGACTGCGCTCGTTGCGCCGGCGGGCTTGATTTTGCAGAACGGTGTCGAGATAGCGTCCTTGGTACATCGACACGCCCATCGATTGGCCGAGCCGGATGGCCGCCGGTGCGTCGCATCGCGCCAGAATAACCCGGGAAGATCCGGCGCGCTCAACCTGTTTGGCCAACGCGGCGCGAGTTTCGTCAGAGACTCCGTCCGATAATTCCGGCAACCAGGCCAACTTTATCAAGTCCGCCCCCAGCGCTTGGCGGTCGATCAAGGGCAAGCTTTGATGGGTGACACCGTCGACGCAAATACGGTATCCGCGTTCGCGCACGAAATCTCGGGCGAACATATAATTCGCGACGTCGCTGTAAATATCGATCAGCTGAAGCTCCAGCACGATCGTCCCGCGTCCGCCGGTTCGCAGCGATGTATCGAATTCGGTGAACTCACGCGATAATAAAGTGCTGACATTCAGATTGACGCTAAATGAGGAATGCAGATCTCGGTCGTCGGCTTGGGTGAGAAGTTTGAGAACGCGAAGATCGAGCGTTTCAGTCAAATGTTGGAATAGCCAACGGTTGGCCGCCAGATTGACGTCGGGCAGTACCTGTTGCGCCAACTCACCAATCGAAATGAAAAGTTCCTTGAAAACCGGCCGTGGCAGGTCGCTGCCCGCGACCGCACAGATCGATTGACGCCGCATGACGCTCGACAGATCGGCGCGGCCCAAAAATTCAATGAGTTTGCCGAGTTGCTGCGGTGAAAGGGGCGATTGTTCACTATTTGAGGCGTCGCCGGATTGCTCCGCCGCCATTTGCAGGCGTTTGATACGGCGTTGCTCTTCATTATAGAGCCGCTCCGCGACTTCCAGGAGGGTCGTGTATTGCGTGTCGACATTGTAGTAGGTGCAGAATAGATCTTCCGTTCCGGCGTCTATGCTTTGCGCCAAAGGATCGTCGCCGAACAGGACCCGAAGTCGTCGTACCGCGTCGTCCATATCAGCGAGCGTGATTTCACGGCCAATATAGACAATATCGCCGTTTTGCATGCCGAAGACTTGGCCGTCGAATTGTTTGGTAAGATCGTCGAATGTGTTTTCCGCGATGCGGAGGTGATGTTCCCGGCGGTTCTGTGCCTTCAATTGCGACAGGTGAATATGAACGGCCCGGCGGTCTTCCCGATGCCGTTCCAGGCGTTGAACATAATCCAGTAGCAGATATGCCTTACTGGAACTCGAATCACGCCGCATGCAAATCGCCCCTCCGCGGCTGCCCGACAGAAACCGTTATATACGCGCAATCTGTTTTAACTGCGCGGCTCATGCCGTTGCAAATAGCTATATCAGAAAGCGACCGTTAGAAAGAAGGGTCCAGCCCGACCACCGTGTTCAGCTACGGTGCAGCCACCAATTGCGTTGGTTAATCGAATAAATCGGCTTGTAATGCCGTATGCGGCTGGCATGAACGACTTGTTTAATTTGATTGTCCAGGACCAGGGGCTGTCCATCTAAGTAGACAACCAAAATCGCGTGGGGAATTTTCAGATTGAGATCTTGGAGAACGACGACTCGCATTTGATCCGGACTGAATCCTAGGTGCAGCAGCGAAATAAATTTGCTGATTGCGTAATCCTCGCAATCGCCGGTCCGGTACATGAATTGGTTTGGGGTCGCCCAATAGTCCTTCTTATTCCAAATGGCTGGGTCGACTTGATAGGTCCACCGATTCATAAAGGCGTTTACTTGGACGAGCTGATCTTTCTTCGGAAGTTTGGCGATCTGTTTCAAAAAGATCCGCCAGCGCGCGATATAACAGGGATTCTTGGGCGTCGGTGCGCATTTCTTCAGATCGTTCGGCTGCTCCTTAGAATAGCGCGCGATCGCTCCGTTCCATTTCTTGAACTTCTTGAGGCTTGTGGCCTTAATCTCTTTGGAGCCGAAAATTGATGGGATTGGTTGCTGTTTGGCGTGCACACCGGTCGTGAGGCCAAGGAAAACAGCCGCGACCGTGGCAATCAAAATCGCAACATAACCGGGTCTAATTATCTTTCCAGCGATCGTCAGCATAATGTCTATGTACTTCCGTGTTTTCGGAAACGCTCGGGAGACCTGTTACAGACCACTGCCATGTATATAATATTACAGCCAATCTGGGTACAGTGATGTCGATCACATTTCGTCGAACGGTGACATATCCGGATTGGCGCGTTGGATGAAGGTAGAGTGACCTTGAGCGATAGCAGCACTTCGAGCGTGGCGAAATCCCAAGAAGCGGCCGCGAAAGGGGCCATCTGGAAGATGGTTTTGACCGGATTCGTATTGATCGGACTTGCCGGTGCCGGTGTCTTCTTCACGTTCCAATTCGCGGAGAACGAACGCGAACGCGAATTAAAGCAGTGGCAGATTCGCCTAGGGATCGTGGCCGATAGCCGTTTTGCGGATATCGACAGTTGGCTTGACGGTCAGCTTGGCGAGTTAACGGCGCTCGCGGAGAACGGCTCGTTGCAGATTTATACGGGCATTCTGATCGAGGCGGAGGATCGGGACATGCCGTCGCTCGAAGCCGATAGTTTGAATTCACTGTTGGCGGCGGTAGCCGAGCGCGCAGGTTTTAAGGCGGAAGTCAAAGGCTCGGAGATCCAAGCGAATGTCGAACGTGTCGGCGTCGCCGGGATCGGGATTTTGGACAGGGACGGAAATTCGCTGGTATCCAGCCCGGGCATGCCGCCGAACGAAGGACAGCTGAAAGCCTTTGTGGCAGGTGTAGAGAAAGGCGAACGAGGCGTCTCGGATATGTTTCTGAATGCTGCCGGTAACCCGGCGATGGCGTTTCTCGTGCCGATTTTCTCCGTTCAGGGCGATCAGGACGCCTCCTCCCAAATAGGCACCATCGTCGGTGTGAAAGAAATTACGAACGAACTTTATCCTTTGCTCAAACAGCCAGGGAATGTCGATAAGACGGCGGAAGCTCTGATTGTGCGGCGCAAGGGCACCTCGGTGGAATATCTCACGCCGCGGGCCGATGGCACTGCACCGCTGAAGAAAGGATTGTCCATGGAGACACCCAATCTAGCGGCAGCCTTCGCATTGAATACGCCGGGAGGCTTTGGCATCAGAACCGATTATCAGGATCATGAAGTCTTGCTGACGGTGCGTGGTTTCAATCAAGTGCCGTGGAGCTTGATCTACAAGATCGACACATCGGAATCGCTGGCCGAGGCGGAGAACCGCATTCGGACGATTGTGCTCGCTTTCATCGGCATCATTGTCTTGGTGTTCATCGGCTTGATCGCGGTCTGGTATTACGGCTCATCGCGCCGGGCGACAGAGGCCGCGACCCGTTTCGAGGCCCTTTCGGAACGGTTCCAAGGACAGCGGAACTTCATGCACCTTGTCACCGATAGCCAACTGAACTCCATCGTCGTATTCGACGAAGGTGGGCATTATCGTTGGTTCAATCAGGTGGCGCTTAAACTGAGCGGTCTCGACCGCCGTGACCTTTTCGATAAACACATCGCCGCGGTTCTCGGGCCGTTGGAAGGCAAGCGGGTCGAGACCTGGATCAAGGAGTGTTTGGCAAAGTTCGAACCTACCAGTTACACCCATGAGCTGACCTTCGATGGCCGCGAAATGCGGTTTTCAAATCGGATTTTATTCCACTCGAAGCGCGCGAGGAGATGCCGGCGGGCGTCTTGATGGTCTCGCAAGATATCACCGATTCAATTCGCGAGCGTGAGCGCCGCGAGCGGGTGTTGAAACAATTGGTGGGTGCCTTGGTGAGCGTCGTCGATCGCCGCGATCCATATTCGGCAAACCATTCGACCCGCGTTGGCGATGTCTCCAAAGCGGTAGCCGAGGAAATGGAATTGGCGGCAATCGATGTAGAGACTGCCGAAATCGCGGGTAATCTCATGAATCTCGGCAAGATCACGGTGCCGGAGGAAGTGTTGACCAAGACTGACAAGCTGACCGACGCGGAATTCGGTATGATCCGCGACAGTATTTTCACCAGTGCTGAATTGGTCAGCAATATTGAATTCGACGGCAATGTCTCGGAGACCTTGCGCGCCCTGCAGGAACATGTCGACGGCAGCGGCGTACCCGACGGTCTCTCCGGCGACGATATTGCAATCGCGGCGCGAATTGTGGCGGTCGCTAATGCGTTTGTCGGTATGGTTAGCGCTCGCTCGTGGCGTGATGGCATGGACTTCGACAAGGCAATCAGTTTCTTGATGGAAGATGTTGGCCGCAAGTTTGATCGCCGAGTTGTGACGGCTCTCGCTAATTACATCGATAATCGTGGCGGTCGCGAATCTTGGCGCAGTTACGGCGAGCGTCCGGAATCTTCGGAATAAGGCCATGCCGGCCTGTGTGCCACCCGGAGTACGGGTCTATGCGATCGGCGATATCCATGGCTGTGCTCGGTTGTTGGGGCATGTGCATGGTCTTATCAGGGACGACGCTGAAGCTGCGCCTGAGGCGCGCCGCGTCGTTGTTTATCTGGGAGATTATATCGACCGTGGCCCGGATTCACGCGATGTTGTTGATCTGGTCATGGCGGGGCCGGGCGATGACTTCGAGCTCGTTCATTTGAAAGGTAATCACGAGGATTTGCTCCTCCGGTTTCTGGCCGGCGACGAGAACGCGACGATCTGGCGATACAATGGCGCGGGGGCGACGTTTCGCAGTTATGGGATCGAAGACGATGGCGACGCGCCCAATCGTGACGCATTTGCGGACCGGCTACCGTCGGCGCATCGCGCGTTTTTTGACGGATTGCGAATGTTTTATATCGAGGGCGACTATCTATTCGTGCATGCGGGGCTGCGGCCAGGTCTGCCGCTGGACCGGCAAACTGACGAAGACATGATGTGGATTCGCCAACCCTTTCTCGATTCCACGGAGGATTGGGGTTATACGGTCGTGCATGGACATTCCACGGTGTCTTCGCCGGAGGTTCGGGGGAACCGGATTGGACTCGATACTGGTGCTGTGTGGAGTGGATGTTTGACGGCGATGGTATTTACCGACACAGCCCGCGACGTGTTAAAGACCTGAGCCCAAGGGATTTTCTGGAGACGACTGACATGACGCGCAATGCTTCAACTTCCGCTATCGTCGAACGCTTGAGCGGTGCGACTGTGATCGTCGTCGGCGACACCATGCTCGACCGTTTTGTCGACGGGGTGGTGGATCGCATATCGCCGGAAGCGCCGATCCCTGTCTTCACGGTGCGCCGGGAAACATCGATGTTGGGCGCTTCTGGCAATGTGTTGCGTAATCTTGTGGCGCTCGGCGGCACGGCGCATTTAATGACGGCGCTCGGTGACGACGATGCCGGTGGCGAAATTCGGAGTCTGATCGCCGAAGAGGCGCAATCGGATGCGGGAGTCCATGGTGTCCCTGGACGACGGACCTCGATCAAGACGCGCTATGTCGCATCCGGCCAACAAATGATGCGGGCTGATCGGGAGACGGTTGAGGAGATTCCACTCGACTTCCAAGACCGTATCGTCGCTCAAGTAGAGGCGGAAATGCCGAACGCGGGTGCGCTCTTGTTGTCCGATTACGGCAAAGGCGTTTTGAGTGATGCGTTGCTACGGCGATTGATTGATATGGCGCGAGCCGCGAATTGTCCTGTGGTTGTCGATCCGAAAGGCAACGACTATCGCCGATATTCGGGCGCGCGGGTCGTAACCCCCAATCGCCACGAATTGGCGCTGGCCACGAATATGCCGACCGCCGACGATACATCGGTCGAGGCTGCCTGCAAGCACCTGATTTCAGCCACGAACGTGGACGCGGTATTGGCGACACGAAGCGAGCAAGGAATGACGCTCGTCGATGGCGACGACGTTTATCATTTTCCGGCGCGAGCGCGCGAAGTGTTCGACGTCTCGGGTGCGGGTGATACGGTTGCGGCGGCGGTTGCGGC
>JABJCS010000706.1 GCA_018665505.1 Alphaproteobacteria bacterium | reverse complement strand
GATCCCCGATATCGTGCGAGCCCGTGGCTGCGCCGGCGGGTCATGCTCGGCGCATCCTTACTAACGCCTAATTCTTTGCCCAATTCTTGACGGAGTCCTTATCATGAGCCAAAGAACCACCCTCATCGCCGGGGCAACCCGGGGCATCGGTCGTGCGGTCGCTGATTTGTGTCATGGGCGGGGGGACAACGTTGTTGGTATCGCGCGGAGCGCTGCACCAGACGATTTCCCAGGGGATTGTTTCCAGGCCGACTTGATGGACGACGCCTCAACTGCGGCGGCCTTAGACGAAATCACTGCCAAGTACCAAGTCGATCACATGGTCTACAACGCTGGTATCGCCAATCCGCAGTTGATTGAGGACGTCGACCTGGAAACTTTTCGCCAAACCATCCAGATCAACCTGACCGCCTGTGTGCAGGTCGCGCAAGCGGTCCTGCCGGGGATGCGCGAACGCGGCTATGGGCGGCTTGTGGGGATTTCCAGTCGCGCAGCCCTTGGTCGCGTGACCCGCACCGGCTATTCAGCGGCAAAATCAGCCATGACCGGCATGTTCCGATCTTGGGCGCTGGAATTGGCCGAGGAAGGGGTGACGGCGAATGTGATCGCCCCTGGGGTGACAGCGACGGAAATGCTGAAATTCAACAACCCGGATTTAGAGCTTATGGCTCAAACGGTGCCGATGGGGCGCTTGGCAGAGCCGCGTGAAATTGCCTCTGCAATTGGTTATTTCGCTTCCGAGGAAGCTTCCTTTATCACTGGCCAGACGCTTTTTGTGTGTGGCGGCGCCAGTATCACCAGCGTGAAAGTATAAAATACATGACGGATCATCTCTTCTCGCCGATTTCGCTCGGTACTGAGGGCGGCAGTCTCGACCTTCCCAATCGCATCATGGTCGCCCCCATGTGCCAATACAGTTCCAACGAAGGCGTCGCCACCGACTGGCATATAGCCCACGGGGTTTCCATGGCGCTGTCAGGTGCTGGCTTGTTCACCATGGAAGCAACAGGCGTTAGCCTGCAAGGCCGCATTACGCCGCAGTGTTTAGGTCTGTTCGATGACGAATCCCAAGCCGCCATAGCTCGCGTGGTCAGCGCCGTTCGGGAATATTCAGATACGAAAATCGGCATCCAAATTGGTCACGCGGGGCGCAAGGCCTCGACGTACCGACCGTGGGAACATGGCCGCGGCCCAATCTTTGAGGCCGATGGTGGCTGGGCGACGGTGGCACCTTCCGCCATTCCCTTCGCCGATAAGTGGCCCGTCCCCAAGGCCCTGACACAGGACGAAATGGCGGTCATCAAACAAGATTTCATTAACACCACCAAGCGCGCCGCTGAACTCGGGTTCGATTACTTGGAAATTCACAGTGCCCACGGCTACTTGCTCAGCACTTTCTTGTCGTCGCACAGCAACAAACGAGAAGACGAATACGGCGGCGATCTGGAAAGCCGCATGCGCTTTCCGTTAGAAGTTATCCGGGCTGTCCGTGCAGTCTGGCCGGCCGGCAAGCCCTTGGGCGTTAAATTCAACGGCACCAACTTCACCGATGATGGTTGGGGTGCGGACGAAGACGTGATCTACGCCAAGGCTCTCAAGGAAGCCGGGGTATCTCTTGTTATCCTATCGGGTGGCGGCGTGGACTCAGGAGCAAAGATCGACATCCGCCCAAGCTATCAACTCGAATACGCAACTGCCGTCAAAGCCAATTCCACCATGACGGCGGCCAGTGTTGGGATGATTTTTGATCCCAAACAAGCCGATAGCATCATCCGAAATGGCGAAGCCGACATGGTATCGCTGGCCCGCGCCTTCCTGTTTAACCCAAGGTGGGGCCTGCACGCGGCGCAAGTTTTGGGCGTAGAAATAGATTGGCCGGTGCAGTACGAGCGGGGGGGAACCAAGCTTTGGGGGCCTGGGGCGGAGAGTGTTGCTGGGGCGGGGTAGTTAGCGCTACCATTTGCTGGTAAGAACATCACGACGAGGACGCCATGAAAATCACCGCTCTCAATTCACCGTTCGTGGGAGAGGTCACGGAGATCGACTTACGCGAGCCGGTTGGTGCGGCGGCAAAAGCCGAATTAATTGCTGGCATGGACACCCATGGCGCGTTGGTGTTTCGCGATCAGTCCATAGATGACGATGCCCAGATGCGGTTTAGTGAGTTGTTTGGGCCGCTGGAGACGTCGCGCAGGGCGCATCGCCTGGACTACCCAGTCCGGCTTGATATTCATATGTCGGATATTTCTAACCTGGATGAAACCGGAAAGATTCTAGAACCGGACGATTATCGCTTGATGAGCAGTCTGGCCAACCGATTGTGGCATACCGACAGCAGTTTTAAGCGCGTCCCCGCTCGATATTCTCTGCTGTCTGCTCGTACTTTGCCGAGCCGGGGGGGCGAGACCGAATTGGCTGACATGCGGGCGGCCTATGACGACCTGTCAGATGATCGCAAAGCAGAAATCAAAGACTATATCTGCGAGCATTCGATCTTTAACTCCCGTGCCATTCTGGGATTTACGAACTT
>JABJCS010000705.1 GCA_018665505.1 Alphaproteobacteria bacterium | reverse complement strand
GCGTTCAGTTCCGGCCATCCGTCCTTACGCCCGAAACCCGGAAAGTGCAGGGGTGGGGTCTCGCCGAAGCGGAATATATTTGTCTTGAGCGCCGCGAATCCGCGCTCCTTCGCTTCCGCTCCTAATTCGATCACGTCGTCCAATCCGGTAAAGACCTTGCGCCCCATCGCCTTGGCGTTGGCTTCTATCATCCGGTAGGTGCCGCAATGCGACCAGTAGAGTGGCAGTTCGGTCCGCACCGCGCCGCCGAGAAGGTCGTAGACCGGCACGCCGAGGGATTTCGCCTTCACGTCGAGCATCGCGTTTTCGATGGCGGCGATGGCCTGTTGGTTCAGGCCGCCATGAGCTTGGCGGGTCATGGCGTAGAGTTTCTGGCTGACCCGCTCGTGGCGGCGGGGGTCGTCACCCTCGATGCTCTCCACCAGGGCTTCGATCACGGCGGTGAGGCCCTTGGAGCCGTAACTCTCGTTATATTCCGAGATGCCCGTGAGGCCTTGGTCGGTTTGCAATTTAAGGAACGAGAAATTGCGCCAACCGGCGTCGCAATGGAGGATTTCGCAGCCCGTGATCTTCATGGTGTCAGCCTTCGCTTGCGGGAGTGAAAGAGCAGCATAGATTTTAAGGTAGGGAACACGGAGCAAACTGCCATGGCCATAGAAATTCGTCCTCTTTGTGATGCGCTCGGCGCGGAAGTGATCGGTGCCGACTTGACCAATCCCCTCTCAGGGGAAGACGCGAAGGCAGTCGAGGAGGCGTTCTTCGACCATCATCTGTTGTGCTTCCGATCCGACCCGTTGGAGCCAAGCGACTTCGCACGCGTAGCGCGCTATTTCGGCGAACCGCAACTACAGTTGATCCGCACCCAGCGTCATGGGGAAGCGCCAGAGGTCTCGGTCCTGGAGAGCACCTACAAAAGCGCTGAAGACAAGCCCGATGACCTGACCCGGGTGCGGTTGTCCGGTTGGCATACGGATGATTCCTATTTCGAGACCCCGGCCAAGGCGACGATGTTGCAATCCATCGTAATTCCCGACTCTGGGGGGCAGACGAAGTTCTGCAATACGCGCAAGGCCTATGAGGACTTACCGGACGAAAAGAAGGCGCAGATCGATGGGCTGAAGGCGGTTCACGGCTACGATACCGAGCGCGCGCCAGGCCGCCCGAAGAAACGCACTCAGCAGGAGATCGACGAGACGCCGGATGTAATCCATCCTCTTATCAGGACGCACGAAGATACTGGTTATAAGTCTTTGTACTTCAATGCAAATAGAACAGATCGTATCGTTGATTGGGAGCGCAACGAAAGCGATGCCGTGCTGGACGAGGTTTACGCACAGATCACCAAGCCGGCCAATCAATATCACCACGAATGGCGGGTCGGGGACCTATTGTTGTGGGACAACCGGTGCCTGGTACATTCGGTGAATGTCGACTATCCGGTGGGGCAGAAGCGTCTCCATCAGCGTATTCTCTTGAAAGGGTCTCGGCCCGTTTGATTACTTAATTTCGTCGCGAATATAGGGATACATCCAGGCCATATCTCTGTCGGGCCCGCTTTCGGCGAAGCTCATGAGCCTTTCATAGGCGGCTTCTATGGTTTCGTTGACGGTATCGTCGGATTGCGATCCCTTTACGAACAGCCCCAAGTCCTTTTCGATAATGCGCGCCGCTGCTCCGGCGTCATCATATTTCCCGGTTGCGACATAGGCGGGGAAGAGCTGCGCGGTCGAGAAGTTTTGGCCGGAGCTGGCGTTCACGACCTCAAGCATGGTGTCCAGGTCGAGGCCGCCTTTCTCGCCGTAGGAAAGCGCTTCCGATGTCATAACCAAGCCGGCGATAAAGAGTGCGTTGTTGACGACTTTCATACGCTGCCCTTGGCCCGGCATAGTGCCAACTCGGTAGAGAACGCGGGAATACCCCTCGATTAGGGGGCGGGCACGCTCGATAGCGCTGTCGCTGCCAGACATCATACTCGCTAATGTCCCGGCCTCCGCGCCGGACTTCATGCCGGAGACCGGACTATCGATATAGGCGATGCCGACTGCTTCCAAAACCCGTGCATTTTCCGCGGCGGCCTCCGGGCCGATGGTGCAAGTATCGACGATCACGCTGCCTGTGTGGCCCGCCTCGACGATTTCTTCTATGACGGCCCGGTTGGCATCAACGGTCGGTAGCGAAAGGGCAATCACCTTGGCGCGCCGCGCGATCTCGCCGTTCGATTGCGCGATTTCCGCGCCTTCGGGGGCTCGGTCCGCGGTGCCCGCGATATCGTGTACGATCATCGCATGGCCTTTCTCGGCAATATTGCGTGCCATGGGCTCACCCATTGCACCAAGTCCGATAAATCCGAATAGTGGGTCCGCCATTGAATGCTCCATCGTTTCCATCGCTTCTAGGGGGTCGTTGGATGAGTGCCCGCTACGTAGTGACAATTTATCGCGTGTACAAATCGCTGAGGAAAGGAGATTACCTCAGCGTGGCCGGTTGAAAATCGAAATCCACACACAAAATCTGCCATAACGTTAACATGCATGCCCTGGGCCTGATGGGCTTTGGTAGCGGGAGAAATTTAAATGCCAGGCATTCGCCCGGACGTCGATCCCGACGGTCTTCTCGAATATTCAGTTGTCTTCACGGACCGTTCCTTGAATCACATGTCGCAGTCGTTTCAAGGCGTCATGCGGGATATCTCGGCGACCTTGAAGACGGTCTACAATGCGGCCTCGGTGGCGATCGTACCTGGTGGCGGCAGCTACGGCATGGAAGCTGTGGCTCGGCAGTTCGCGACCGAAAAGAAATGCATGGTGCTGCGCAACGGCTGGTTCAGCTTCCGGTGGACACAAATTTTCGACGCCGGGAACATCCCTTCGGAAAGCATCGTCATGAAGGCACGGCCGAGCGATGACGGCCCGACGCCCTCATATGCGCCGGTGCCGATCGACGAGATCGTGTCCGCGATCAAGGCCGAGAAGCCCGATATGTTCTTCGCGCCACATGTGGAGACGTCTGCCGGCATGATCCTTCCCGAGACTTACATGCGCGCCATCGGCGATGCGATGCATGAGGTCGGCGGCATGTTCGTGCTGGATTGCATTGCGTCAGGGACGATCTGGGTTGATTTGGAGGCCGCCGGGGTCGATATCCTTATCAGCGCCCCGCAAAAGGGTTGGAGTGCGTCGCCTTGTGCTGCTCTCGTCATGATG
>JABJCS010000704.1 GCA_018665505.1 Alphaproteobacteria bacterium | reverse complement strand
ATTGAGGTTTGAGGTCACGAGATCGGTTTTGGAAATACTGTCTACGCCCAGCTGCAGCCAAGTGACATAAGGTGCGGGGACGATTTGTTGCTCCGACCCGGCATTCACGAGCCGCGCCAGGCTCATGTCGGCGGCCAGCTTATTCTCCGTGACGGACACGCCCCAAGCATCGAACAGTTTTTTCAGATTAGAGGATTCGGGCACCGCGCCCACCGCGAAGCGTCGGCTGGCCGCACCTTCATTAAAGGGGTCGACGAAGATCATGGCCTTGCCGCCCCGCATCAAATACTGATCGATAGCGTAGAGCTCTTGATCGTTTAGATGCGCCGCATGTGCCAGGATCAACAGATCGACGTCCTCGCCCAGCTGCTCCGGCAATACCAATTGCCGGACCGCGAAATTGCCCTGCATCTGTGTGATCACAGCCCAAGGTTCCGTCGGCGCACCACGCATCCGCGCGGTCATGTCGCCGAACATTGGTGCACTGGTCCATACGCCGATCCGCGCCGCGTCCGGATTCTGTAACTTGGAGACCATGCGAGCCAAGTCGTATTCCAGGAAACGATCCCGATCGATCTGGAACATCGGAATAACGCCCTTGGCGTCACCCGCCTCACCGATCATACCGAAATAGACTTTCTCTCCGCTTTCATCGAGCGGAATACCCTGAAGGCCCGCTTCAACCGCGGTATCTTCAACTTCGGAAAACGGCTCGGGATCCTGTTCGACAATAGTGAGGTTCCCAGCCGACACCGACGCAAACTCTTTCAGCATGTCGCGCACGCGGCTCGCGTGCAGACCGAAAGGTGGCGCCGCTTCACCCAACTGGCGCGAATAATAGAGCTTCAGCGTCACCGGACGATTGAGGGATTTCAAGATATTGCGGGTCCCCTCCGACAAGGTGAATAACTTGTCCTGGGTCAGGTCGACCCGTGCGCCGGTGAGCGACGAGGCCCCAAAATTCAAGACAATGAAGAGTACAATGGCCACCACCCCAATTGCTGTGGCGCCGCCGCGATTATTGATTATACCGGTTATCATGCCGCGCCCTCCCTAACTACTGGCTTTCGACCGTTCGACGGCCACACCGTTGAGAAACAAAAACAAAGCGATCACAGAGAAGAAATAGAACACGTCCCGTAGGTCGAGCTTGCCTTGTGCGATCGCCGAGTAGTGATCCGTAAAGCTGAGCGAGCGGACGAAATCGATCAATCCTCCGGGCGCCCATTCGGTCAATCCATTGATAACGACCGAGGTGCCGGTTGCGATGAACAGGAAACACAATGCCGCGGACACGACAAATGCGATGACCTGGTTTTTTGTAAGAGCGGAGACGAACGATCCAACGGCGAGAAATCCGCCAGCCATCAGGAAGCTACCGAAATATCCGGCGACAATCACACCGTTGTCGGGCTCACCAAGATAATTGACAGTAATCCAAATTGGGAAGGTCAGCGCCAACGCCACGCCGGCAAAACACCATGCAGCGAGAAACTTACCCATTACCGCCTGGGCCAAGGTCACCGGCAGAGTCATCAGCAATTCGATCGTACCGTTGCGGCGCTCCTCCGCCCAAAGGCGCATCGAAAGCGCGGGGATCAGGATCAGATAGAGCCAGCTGTGAAAATTGAAGAATGATCGGAGACTAGCCTGCTCGCTCTCGAAGAATCCACCGGCGAAGAAAGTCAGCGCACCAGAAAGCGCCAGAAAAATGACAATAAAGACATACGCGAGAGGGGTTGCGAAATACCCGGCCATCTCGCGCCGAAAGATGATCATCGTGTTCTGCATCTCTTACCCCGTCGCCGTAATTTGGCGGAAAACATCGTCGAGCCGGCCACGCTCCACATGTAATTCATCGACCGCGATAGCTTTCTCCCGCAAAGCGGCGCCAACGGCGTCGATGATCACGGCACCGATCTCCGGACGTATCCGGAGCCGATCCTCTCCAAGCGTCTCAATTTCGGAAATACCAGCCACACCTTCCAAGGCCGAGCGAACGGCGGCGGTTTCAACAGCACGGATCGTCACCGCATTATGATTCGGCGCCTTGCTCAACAGGTCTTCCGGTGTGCTATCGGCAACGATTCGCCCTTTGGCGATAATCACCGCCCGGCTACACACCGCTTCGACTTCTTCCAAGATATGCGTCGAGACGACGATGGCCTTGTCGCCGGCCATCCCTCGGATCAATTCGCGGACTTCGTATTTTTGGTTTGGATCGAGACCGTCGGTCGGCTCATCCAAGATAAGCACCTCGGGATCGTGCAGCAGCGCCTGCGCCAATCCGACGCGGCGCTTGTATCCCTTTGAAAGCGTGTCGATGGACTGCTCTAAGACACCTGAAAGTTGGGTTTTCTCAATCGCGGTCGCGATCCGTTGATCCGCCTCTGCATTGCTGAAGCCGCGCACCCGACCGATGAATTTCAGGAAGGCGGCTGCGGTCATATCCGGCCACATCGGCGCCCCTTCCGGCAGATAGCCGATCCTTTTTTTGACGTCGAGCGGGTCTTCCAGCACGTCGAAGCCACAGATCCGTGCGGTCCCAGATGTCGGTCGTAAGAATCCCGTGGCCATTTTCATCGTCGTGGACTTGCCGGCGCCGTTCGGGCCGAGAAATCCGACAACTTCGCCGCGCGCGACGTTGAAGCTGACGTCCTCGACCGCGGTGATAGGCCCGAATTGCTTCGTCAGATGATCGATTTCGATCATATTTCCCCCGTTTAAAGCAAAATCACGCCGTGTGACGCTCGAATTCGGGCACCACACGACTTGTCGATGTAGTCAAACAGTTCAAATTTTCAAGATTGAGCCATACAGAACGGTCAGAATTATCCCTTTTTCTTCTTATAGGCCGCGATGGCGGCTTTTAGCTCATCTATTTGGTCACATCCGAAGAAACACAGACTATCCAGCCGCTTTAGTTGTTTTTCGGCTTTAGCCAGATCGCCCATCCGCAGATAAAGCTCGCCCAGATACTCATGCGCATCCTTATGTGACGGATCGATGCTCAACGCCTTTTTATAGTTTTCAAGCGACGCCGTGAGATCGTCCATCTTACGCTGACTATAAGCCAGCAGGTTCCAAGCGTCGGCGTTCTGCGGCTGCTGCGCGACCACTTTCTGTAACTGAGGAATGGCATCCTTATAACGCTCGGCTTTGATATGATCGCGCGCGGCCATCATTTCCGCCAAATCCGTCGCGGCAGGCGCATCGCTTGATCCCGCCGCGTGAGCGGACCCAGTGAACAAAAACATTCCAAACGCCAAGACGGCCAATAACTGCTTCATATTTCTTCCTCTCATTTCAGGCCCCTCCCACAAAGTGAGCCTAATCATAGCAATCCATCGCACGTGGCCCGCCCCTTGGCCACGGTGTTCGATAAATCCCGCTATAGTTCATAAGGGGTATGACCGGGAAATAGAACTGGTAATTTCGTGATCGAAACCTGCCCCTTCACGTTTTCAGGTATTGGCCTGGTCGGGGTGAGCCGTTAGCATCCGCCACAAAAATTTTGAGCAGGGAAATTGGCATGACATTCAAGACCGTCGCCATCATCGGAGCCGGCACAATGGGCTCCGGCATCGCAACGAATATCGCGCAACACGGCATCGACGTGCGCATGATCGATATCTCCGAGGACTCAGTGAAACGGTCGATCGCGACTGTCGGTGGCTTCTATGACCGGAACGCCGAGAAAGGTCGGATGAGCGAAGCCGATGCTGCAGCGGCGAAAGCACGGTTGAGCGGCGGCACGGGGATCGAGCTCGCGGGTGAGGCAGATCTTATCATTGAGGCCGTGTTCGAGCGCTTCGACTTGAAGGCGGAGCTTTACGGCCGCTTGAACCCCGTCTTGCGCGACAGCACGGTGGTCGCAACAAACACCAGTTGCCTGACAGTCAACGGATTGGCCGAAGCCGTCACCGACCCGAGCCGGTTTCTCGGCCTGCACTATTTTAACCCCGCCGCCATCAACCCCATCGTCGAGGTCGTGCGCGGTGACAAAACCCGCCAAGATATCATCGACAGCGCGGTCGCTTTTTGCAACGCGACGTCGAAAAAACCAATCCTGTGCCGTGACAGTTACGGGTTCGCGCTCAACCGATTCTTCTGTCCGTATTCGAACGAGGCGGTGCGACTGCTTGAGGAAGGCCTCGGCTCATCGGCGCAAATCGACCGCGTCGCCCAAGACGCACTGGGGATTGCCGCAGGCCCCTTCCTGGTCATGAACCTTGTCGGCATGCAGACGATGGCGCATGCGGCGGAAAATCTGGAGCCGCATGGCGCGTTCTACAAACCAACAGATAAGGTCAAGGAAATGGGTGCCGACAACGGCAAGTGGGATATCGGCGAGGCCCCAGCGCCGGATGCCGCGGCGGATGCCGCCATCGCCGACCGCCTTTGGGGCGCAATGTTCCTGCCGGTCCTACAAGAACTCGACGAAGAAGTGGCGAGTCCCGCTGAAATCGATATGGGGGCTGGCTTAGCTCTGCGGTTCGGTAAAGCGCCGTGCGCGACAATGGACGCCATGGGCGAAGCCGAAGTCGCACGTCTTATCGGTTATTATTGCGAAAAATACACCATCAAAACGCCTAAATCACTGGCGCGGGTCGGCACACTACTGGGTTAACAGTTACGGTTAACACGACGCAGTGGTTTTGTGCTAGAATCACCAATATGAGTGATTCCACACACATATTTTGTCCCTGGTGCTGCGCGCCGACACCAATGGACTACGTACATGGACATGCGCAATGCGTCCGCTGCAAAACCAATCTCGCGCCCTGTTGCGATGGCGACGTAGATTGCGGCGCAGCACTCCCGACACGACCAATGGCCGCGGCGAGAGAGTAAGAATGCAGGCAATGGCGAGACATATGGCCATTGTTGTCGGTGTATACTGCAGTCTGCTGAGCTCCGCTCTATTCTCCTCGCCAGTCGCAGCGGAGGAAGTGCGCGGCTATGCATCGGTTAAGTCGGGAAATACGATACTGATCGGCAAACGGTTACTCCGACTATTCGGCGTCAGCGCGCCCAAGATTGACGCTATTTGCCAAATCGACGATGCCAAAATGAAATGCGGCGTGGTCGCCTGGTCACAATTGATCCAACTGGCGGACGGTTGGCATTTATCCTGCGATATCGAACTGAAAGTTAAGGGTGCCGCCGATTTCGCGACCTGCTATAGCGGCGAGCGCGACATCAACGAAGGCATGGTCCGCAGCGGCTGGGCCAAGGCGATCCGAAAACAAACCGATCGCTACGTCGTCGATGAAGAAGACGCCCGGGCCTCGAAGCGGGGCCTTTGGGCGAAATCCAGTCCCGGCGGTTAGCGCAACCTCACAGAATGCTGCGAAAATAGGCGATTGTTTTTGACAGGCCGTCATCGAGCGCCACCGAAGGCGACCAATCCAAAATAGACTTAGCTCGGGTAATGTCGGGGCATCTTTGCAAAGGGTCGTCCATCGGCAAGGGGTGGTAGTCGACCGCCGACCCACCGCCAGCCAACGCCGTGATGCGCGACGCCAACTCGCCGATTGTCGTTTCCACCGGATTGCCGAGATTGACGGGTCCAGTTTCGCTTTCTGGCGATTCCATCAAGCGGACCATTCCTTCGACTAAATCATCAACGTAGCAGAACGACCGCGTTTGGTTGCCGTCCCCATAGACGGTAATGGGATCGCCGCGCAATGCCTGGACGATGAAGTTAGAAACCACGCGCCCGTCATCCGGCATCATCCGTGGACCGTAGGTGTTGAAGATGCGCGCTATCTTGATCGGTAATCCATGTTGCCGGTGGTAGTCGAAGAACAATGTTTCGGCGCAACGTTTGCCTTCGTCGTAGCAAGCACGGGGGCCGATCGGATTGACGTTTCCTTGATAATCTTCGGGTTGTGGATGCACGCTCGGGTCGCCGTAGATTTCGCTGGTCGACGCCTGCAACACACGGACCTTCAAGCGCTTGGCCAAACCAAGGATATTGAT
>JABJCS010000703.1 GCA_018665505.1 Alphaproteobacteria bacterium | reverse complement strand
GTCCAGCTGTGGAAATGCGGGGCTGGCGGGCGGCCGGTCACCAGCTCTGTATCATAGCCTTCTTGGCGCAGTTTGTCGCCCGGCGTCTCATCATTCGGCGAGACGATACGCCCCGGCACCGCCAGAGTATTTGGATAAAATGGTGAGATGATACCGTCGATATCGTCGCCGCCGTCCAGCTGTACATAGGGCAGATCGATCAGCTGCTCACGCTCGCTGTAGAACACCGGCAGGGCAGAGAGACCCATGGTTTGGAATTTCTGGTCAAGGTCTTTGGTCCAAAATTGAAGTTTGCCGTTCGCGGTATTAAAGCGGTATCCCTCCGGCGCCCCCGCCGCGGTCGTACCTTCCATGAACAGCGTATCTTGTTCTTCTGCCTCTTCGCTTGCGACCGGAAACCGCACCCAGCGATACGGCCGCGAGTGTAACCGCTTCTGAGTCAGCCCGCGCAAAGTGGGATGCTTGATCATCTCCGCATCCCAGAATTTCGCGGTGTCCTTATATTCTTCTTTCAAGATGTCATCGAAACCAAAACGCTTGCCGAGCTCAGTCCAGATCCAAGCATCCGGTTTCGCCTCACCGGGCGGATCGATCAACCGGTCAACCCAAACGATCCGGCGGTCGTCATTGGCCCGACCTATATCGCCAGCCTCGATCGCAGGAGCAGCGGGCAGGACATAATCCGCGAAGGCCGAGGTTTCGTTCTGGAACAAGTCGATATGCACCAACAAATCCAAGCCCTTAAAGGCCTCCCGCGTCGCTTCTTGGTTCGGCCATTGCGACATCGGGTTGTTGCCCGCGATCAGCGCCTTCAACCGATAGGGTTTGCCGCGTAGCATTGCCTCTGTCCAACCGGCCGGGCTTTTGCGAATCTTGGGTTTGGTAATCGAGGCCCGACGTTCTTGCGGCGCATCGGCCCAAAGTTCCGGCGCGAAGGACATGTTCATATATGCGCCGCCCTTGCGGCCCCAATTGCCGGTGATCGCGGCGAGGAACATGAACACCCGATTGGTCTGCACAGAATTGGTGTGCTGGTTGACGCCGCGGCTACAGAAAATCACGCAGCCGTCAGCCTCCGCGACCTCTTCCGCCAAGCGCCGGATTTCATCCCCTGAGAGATCGGTGATTCCCGCCGCCCAATCCGGTGTGTAGCCCTGTTCGTTGAGGAAGTCGCGCCATCGTTCCCAACCTTCGACCCAGCCCTCACAATAGCGCTGATCTTGCAGATCGTTGGCCAGAATGTGCTGACACATCGACATGCCGAGCGCCATGTCGGTGCCGGGCCGGATGCCGTGCCAACGGTCCGCCTTGCTGGCCGTCGCCGTGAAGCGCGGGTCGACCACCACCATCTTGGTGCGGTTCTTGACCCGCCAATTATTGACCATGCCGAAATAGACCGGCCGGGTCTCCGCCTGATTGTCGCCAATATAAAGGTACATGCCGGCGCTGCCGATATCATCTTCGACATAGGAATTACCGCAACCGTTAGCCCCATGCGTCAAAGCATAGGAGAGATTCTTACCGGCGGCACAGAATGGGTCAGTGGTCTCCACATTCGGCGTACCCCACATCTGGCCGAACATCCGAATGAAGCCGCGGATCGTAATCATCCCGGTGCGGGTTCCGGCAAAGATGCCGAGCGCCTCCGGCTCCGTCTCCCGCAGAGGGCCGATCTTGGCCGCGATCTCGTCGAAAGCCTGCTCCCAACTGATCGGCTCGAACTTGCCCTCGCCGCGTTCGCCGACGCGCTTCAAAGGCTGCGTCAGCCGCCGGTTGTTGTGATACATCTGCAGGGTATGCTGCGATTTCGGACAGACCCGGCCCTGCAGGATCGGGTCTTCTTCATTGCCGGTCACTTTTACCAGCTTGTCGCCCGCGAAATGGAACTTCACGCTGCAAGTATTAAAGCACAGCGTGCAACTGCCGGGCTCGACCCGATCCGGTTTGCGGTCTGGGCGGTCGACACCATAAGGAAAGTCCGCGCCATTGCCGTCGAACGCGCGCTGCGCTGCCGGCGGGTCAACCACAGCGGGTTGTTTGCGTTCTTGCAGCGGCACTGAATTCTCAGGCTGGTCCAACCGGTCGAGATAGACCGTCGCCGGGCCCAATAAAAAAGAATCGTGATCACGGATCGCGCGTCCATCCGCTTCCGCCACCGCCACATGATCGTCCCGGTCGCCGAATGTAATGGCTTGGCCCGGACACACGCTGGCACAGGCTGGCCCCCTGCCTTCGCTGCGCCGGTCGGAGCAGAGATCGCATTTAACGGCGTGGTGACCACGAGGGTCATACCCCATGGCCCCATAAGGACAGGCAGTGACACACTCGCCGCAACCGGTGCAAAGATCTTCGTTCACCGACACCACACCGGTGTCCGGGTCTTTCGAAATTGCCTTCGGATTGACCGGGCAAGCGCGCAGACAAGCCGGCCGTTCGCAGTGCTGGCACGCCACGGTGAGAAAATCGAGACCAGGTGCCTCACCGTCCGGCAGCCAGACAACCCGGTTGCGGTACTCCCCCGGGCCCAAGCCGTGTTCTTGTTTGCAGGCGGCCTCACAGCTCTTGCACCCGATGCATCGCTCGAGATCGAACATGAGAGAAAGACGGCCCATTGCTAGCCCCTTACCACTTGGTCAAATGCCACCAATAAATCTCTCCGCCATCGGCGACATAACCGGCAAAGAAAGTCACAGTGATCACATGGATGAAAAGACCGACCACGAATAGTGCGGCCAAGCTCAAATGCGCCGCCCGCCAATAAGCCTGCGCTCGTCCGACGCTTTCACGGGCACCGATCAACACTTCCTCTTCGCGCACCAACCGCAGATAAGACCACGTGCGAGCCGGATTGCGGAGCCAGTGCGACAGGTTCGGCGAAAACAGCGCTTCCGATGCCGCCGGATCGAGCGCCGCCAATATGGCTTGCTTACGCTCGATCAAGCCGCGCAGCCGCGCCTGCAATTCCGGATCCGGCGTGCCGAAAGCGGGGCGTTTCGTCCCCATGGTCGCCGCCATGCGCCGCGCCCCATAAATGCGCGCCCAAACACCGAGTGCCGCGAGCGCGACCAGAGCCAGGATCAGCAAGGCCGGCGGCCGGCGCATATAGCCGACCGAGTGAATAGCGATGCACAGTGTGCCCACGCACGCGAGGTTCACATGCGCCGCGAACCACGCCACCGGAGAGGCCTTGCTCTTTCCTCGTTTTGCCACGGAAAAGCTCGCCGCCATCAACAACAGGACCGCACCGGACACACCCATCAGGTAAAGCTGCGGACTGCCGGGCGTGCGCCAGACTTCCGGCATGCCTGGCAGGAGCAGAAAATAAAGGGCAATCGCCACCACCGTGGCCCCGACCAGCAAGGTCAGACGGCGGTTATCGAGATCAGGACGCTTCATGACGGAGAACAAGAATAGGCGTGACGGGCGGCGGCGCCAGAAAAATCGCATTTGCCACCTTCTCTCCACGCGTTAATTCATGATGTCACGGAGGACTACGATGGCAACGCTCAAGATTGGCGATACACCACGCCGGGTCGAGGATGCCCGCTTCCTAACTGGGGCCGGCTGTTACGTCGACGATATGCAGCTCGAGAATATGGTTCATGCGGTCGTACTGCGCTCCCCCCATGCCCATGCGGACGTGAAGAGTATTGATGTCTCGGCCGCGAAAGCGGCGTCGGATGTACTCGCAGTTCTGACCGGAGCGGATTTGGACGCGGCGGGGATCGGGCCGCTCCAGCCCTACGAGCAAGTAAACGTTTATTCGGACGAGCCGTTTTCCTTTCCGACGCAGTATCCACTGGCAAAAGAGCGGGTTCGCTACGCAGGAGAGCCAGTCGCACTGGTCATTGCTGAAAGTCACTCCGCGGGCCTCGATGCGGCAGAGTTGATCGACGTGGACTACGCGCCTCTGCCCGCGCTCATCGGCATCGAAGCCGCGCTGAACTCCGGCGACGCCGAGAACATTTGTCTCGAATGGTCTGTCGGCGACCGGCGGGCGGCGAATGTCGCCTTTGAAGCCGCCGCGCATGTAACCCGTCTCGATATCCGCAATCACCGCATCGTCACCAATTCCATGGAGCCGCGCGGCGCCATTGGCACGTACGATCCGGACTCCGGCCGTTACACATTGCATGCCTCGGCCCAAAGCCTGCACATGGCGCGCGATCGGGTCGCGGAGACCCTCGGCGTCGACACATCGATGGTGCGATTGATCGCCCCCGATGTCGGCGGCGGGTTCGGCGTTAAAAATTTCATGTACGCGGAGCAGGTCCTATTGTGTTGGGCGGCGGGTGTCGCCGGGCGTCCGGTCAAATGGATCAACGCGCGCAGCGACGGCTTTGTCTCCGACCATCAGGCGCGGGACAATGACGCCCATGCGGAATTGGCGCTTGATGCGAATGGCAACTTCACGGCACTTCGGGTCAAAAGCTGGGGCAATCTCGGCGCCTATCTCACCGGTAGCATGGCCCGCATTTTCACGGAACAATTCGTAAAACTGCCGGGCGGGCCGTACCGCATTCCCGCGATTTATGTGGATGTCGGCGCGGTCTATACCAACACGGTTCCCATCGGTGTCACCCGAGGACCGGGCTTTGCCGAATTCGCCAATATCATGGAACGGCTGGTCGACCGCGCCGCGCGCGAGACCGGCCGGGAGCCGGCGGATCTTAGGGCACAAAACCTGGTCTCTGTCGAAGCCATGCCGTTCACCAATGCAGTCGGCGCCACGATGGATAGCGGCGTCTTCCCAACAAACTTAGCGACTGCGGTGAAAAAGGCGGAGGCGGGTTACGATAGCCGCAAGTCAGCTACCGAGGCGGCAGGCCACCTGCGCGGCATGGGCCTGGCCTATCACATCAAAGCGACCTTCGGCGCGCCCGATGAAAACGTGGAACTGCGTTTCGATGAAGACGATGCGATCACCTTCACCACCGGCACCCAAGCCATCGGCCAAGGGCACGAGACCAGTTTTCCGCAAATCATTTCCGACCTGTTGGGCGTGGCGACAGAGGACATCCGCTACCGGGCCGGTGATACCGATCTGATTCCCATCGGCGGCGGACACGGCAGCTCGCGCGCGACCTTTATGGCCGGAACCGCGCTTCACATGGCGAGCGAGCAAATCAAAGAGAAAGGGCAACGTATCGCCGCCCGGATGCTGGAGGCGGCGGAAGCAGATATCGAGTTCGCAGCCGGCCGATTCGCTGTCGCCGGAACCGACCGCAGCCTGCCCTTGATGGATGTGGCGCGACAGGGCCGCGCTGACGGGATGCCGTTGGATACGTATCAGCATTTCACCCGCGAATATCACACGTTTCCGAACGGCTGCCATATTGCCGAAGTGGAAATCGACCGCGAGACCGGCGCGGTCACTCTCACCCATTACACAACGGTCGACGATTTTGGCACCATGATCAATCCGCTGCTCGTCGCCGGACAAGTGCACGGTGCCGTGGCCCAGGGCGTGGGGCAGGCGCTTTTCGAACAGGCTGTCTATGCACCGGATTCAGGCCAACTTTTATCCGGCTCCTTCATGGATTATTGCATGCCGCGCGCCGACGACCTGCCGTCCCTTGATGTTGCGTTCAACAGTGTGAGCTGCACGACAAATCCGCTCGGCGTCAAAGGCAGCGGCGAAGCCGGAGCCATCGCCGGATTCCCAGCAGTGGCTAATGCAGTGCTCGACGCGCTGGCCCCCTTCGGGGTCAAGGTACTCGACGGACCGGCAACGCCAGAGAATGTGTGGCGATTACTCAACCCAAACCGATAAGGGTGCGACATGGCGATTAGATACGACCCATCTGCCCGGTTCGACATCGATATCTCGGAAGAGATTTACCGCTCCGGTCCAGACGGCGAATGGCCCGTGCGCTTGTATCGCCCGCAAGGCACGGGACCGTTCCCCACTCTCCTCGATGTCCATGGCGGCGCGTGGAGTTCGGGCAGCTACCTCAACAATGAAAGCGTCGACCGCGCCCTGGCCGCGACAGGCATCGTCGTAGCGGCCATCGAGTTTCGCCAAGCGCCACAACACACATACCCAGCACAGGTCGCGGACGTGAATTTCGGCACTCGATGGCTCAAGACCCACGCCGCACGCTTGGGCGGCGATGCGGCGACACTCGGCGCGTTCGGCACGTCGAGCGGCGGCCATTCCCTGATGCTGAGCGTGCTCAAACCGACGGACCCGCGCTACGCAGCCGAAGCCGTGTCCGGTGGCGAGGGTCTCGATGCGTCGGTTCAATATGCAATCACCGGCTGGCCAGTGCTCGATTCTCATGCGCGCTATATCTATGCACGAGACGCCGGAGTCGAACGGTTGATGAAATCGTCAGAGAATTATTTCGGCGATGAAGCCACGATGCGCAAAGGCAATCCGCAGCTCGTGTTGGAGCGCGGTGAGCAGACGCATCTGCCGCCCACGTTGATCCTGCAAGGCACCAAGGACGACAACGTACCGTTGGAGATTTCGGAACGTTTCGTCGAAATTTACAAATCGCGTAACGGGTCCATCGAACGCGAACTTTTCCCCGACATGCCACATGCTTTCGCGCGCGATCCTGGGCCTGAGACAGACCGCGCTATCGCCTTAATGCAAACCTTTATCGCCCAACAATTCGGCTGAGCAGGAGACACCGTATGCAATACGATTTCATCATTGTCGGAGGCGGGTCGGCGGGCTCGGTTCTCGCCAATCGTCTCTCCGTCCGCAGCGCCAACAAGGTTCTGGTTTGCGAGGCCGGACAGGACACGCCGCACGGCAAAGTGCCGCCCGAAATACTCGACAGCTATCCGGGAAAAGCCTATCTCGATACGCGCTTCCATTGGACCGAACTTAAGGTCACGACGCAGGTCATCTCGCACAACAACCCGGAAGCCGACCGGCCCCCGTTGCGGAAATACGAGCAAGCCCGCGTCCTCGGCGGCGGATCGTCGATCAACGGCCAGCTCGCCAATCGCGGCGCACCGACAGACTTCAACGAATGGGAGGAACGCGGCGCCAAAGGCTGGAACTGGGATGCGGTGTTGCCGTATTTCAAGAAGGTCGAGCGGGACATGGATTTCGACGGCCCCTATCACGGCAAGGAAGGGCGCATTCCGGTCCGCCGCATTTTCCCCGATCTCTGGAACGGTTATTCGAAGGCCGCCGCCGAAGCACTAGCGCGCGCCGGCTACGATTATATACCGGATCAGAACGGTGAGTTCGCCGAGGGTTATTTTCCCATTACCAGCTCCAACGCTTATGAGCGGCGGGTCTCCGCCGCCATCGGCTATCTCGACCCAGGCACGCGGCTGCGCGAAAACCTCACCATTTCCACCGATACACAAGTCACCGAGCTGTTGTTCGACGGACTAAAATGCGTCGGCGTGAAAGCCCTCGTGGAAGGCAAGGAGACCGAGTTTCGCGGCAACGAGGTCATTCTATCATCGGGGGCGATCCATTCCCCGGCGCATCTGTTGCGGGCGGGAATCGGCCCTGCCATGCACCTGAACGATCTTGGTATACCTGTCCGCGCGAATGTTGCCGGTGTCGGCCAGCGTTTGATGGATCATCCATCAATTGCCGTTGCCTCCTTCATCCATCCGGAGGCTCGAATCAACGACTATACGGGCCGCCACGCGCTCATGGGCATGCGCTATTCCTCCGAGACCGGCGGCGCTCCGCTGGGCGATATGTTTGCGATCGCGATCGCGAAATCTTCTTGGCATGCGGTTGGCGAGCAGATCGGCTCATGGATTATCTTCGTCAATAAGACTTATTCGGAAACGGGACAGGTGCGCTTGGCGACAACGAATTGGCGGGACGAACCGACCGTCGAATTCAATCTCTTATCCGATAAGCGCGACCTTGACCGCCTGACCCAGGGATTCCGAAAAATGGCAGCGTTACATAACGACCCCGCCATGCAGGCAGTGACCAGCGACGTCTTTCCCGCCAGCTACAGTGATAAGGTCCGGCAGATTGGCGTCGTGAATAAAAAGAACAAATTCATGACAAACGTGATGTCGAAATTACTGGATGGTCCGGCGGCGTTGCGGCAAATGTTGATCCGCAAATTCATTATGGAAGGCTTCACGCTGGAACAGATGATGACCGATGACGACGCTCTCGAGGCTTTCGTGCGCAAAGCAGCGGTCGGCGTGTGGCATGCGTCGTGTACCTGTCGCATGGGTGCCGACGACGATCCGATGGCGGTCACCGATATCACGGGCCGGGTGCGCGGCGTTGAAGGGCTACGCGTCGTCGACGCGTCGATCTTTCCGGTCGTGCCTTGCGCCAACACGAACTTCCCGACCCTGATGACAGCCGAGAAGATTTCAGACGCGATTTTAGCTGAACAATAATTGCTTGGGATGGAAACGAAGAATGGATGACCAACGCGCCTTTTCCGGCATCAAAGTATTGGATTTCACACAGGGGATAGCCGGGCCGCACAGCACCATGCTGTTGGCGCAGCACGGTGCCGACGTGATCAAGGTCGACCCACCGGCGGGTGACTGGGGCCGCTCGATGGGCGCGCTTTACGGCGACCATTGCGCTCATTCGATCGCCTTCAATCGCGGCAAGCGGTCCATCGCGTTGGATATGAAAACGCCTGAGGCGCTGGAGATCACCCAGAAGATGGCAGCAGAGTGCGACGTTGTCGTCGAGGCTTTCCGCCCGGGTGTGATGGCCAAATTCGGCCTGTCCTACGAGGACGTAAAAAAGGTGAACCCGAATGTCATCTACCTGTCGGTCACCGGTTTCGGCCAAGAAGGCCCGAACAACGGATTGCCGGTTACGGACGCCATCATCCAGGCCTATTCCGGCTTCATGACCATCAACCGCGACGGCCAAGGAATTCCCAACCGGGTCGCCATGATCCCCATCGACGTGGCTACCGGCCTTTACGCTTTCCAAGGATTGTCAGCGGCACTGATGCGGAAGTTCCGATACGGCACCGGCTGCTATATCGACAACAGCTTGATGCAATCCGCCGCCGCCTTTCAGGCCGCCAAGATCGCGGAATATTATTTGGAAGACGGCGAGGTCGCACCGCTCTACGCGCCGGTCGGTACTATGAAGACAACAAACGGCTATATGAACGTCACCGCGATGCGCGATCATCACTATGAGGCGCTGTGCGATATACTCGGCGTGCCGGAACTAAAGAACGATCCGCGCTTCAATTCCCGAGAAATCCGGATCAAGAACGAGAAAGAGTTGATGATCCTGATCCGCGCTGAATTCGAGAAAGAGTCGTCTGAGCATTGGGCGAAACTGCTCACGGCCGCAGGCGTCATGAATTCTATCGTCCAGGATCACGGCGATTTCATGGAACACGAGCATACCAAAGCGGTGGGTGCGGTCGCCTATGTCGAACATGACGGCGCGGGCCTATTCCCAATGCCGCAAATTCCCGGCCTGCCACGCATCGACGGCCCATCGGCAATGACCCATTCGCCCCATGTGGGTGAACATTCGTTCGATATCCTCAAGGAGTGGGGCTACGACGACGACACCATCGACGCCATGCTGTCAAAGAACGTCACCTTCGTCCCGGCGCAAGAAGCCGAAGCGGCAGAGTAGTTTTAGGAAAGCTGCTCTCAGGCCCTAATTCCGGGTTCCCGCGTCG
>JABJCS010000702.1 GCA_018665505.1 Alphaproteobacteria bacterium | reverse complement strand
TAAAAGCCGGTCGCCATTAACTGGGCCTTATCTTGGCCGATCCCGAATGCCCCCATGACGTTGGGAACGGCAACCGTGACAATGGTTCCGTACGTCATCATGGTGAAGCTTGTGAGGATAATCGCCAAGGTGAGCGCCGGTAAGTACGCACCCTTATATTGTAACGCCAAGTCCTCGAATGTTTCGCCTATCATCGAGCCTTCCGAACGTGACGTCTCGGCTTTCTATATGTTCTTGGAGACCAATCGTGATCCTGGAATCAGGATGTAAGTATCTGATTGGTGGCGACTAGCTATTTAGGTAGCGGGAATTGTCAGATTAACAAACACGCTCAGCCCCTACCGTGTGTTGTGGATTAATCGCAGCTGTGCGTCGGCAAGCCCGGCCCGCCCGTGCGCTCGCTCCGCCGTTCCAACAGAACCACATCGTGCCAGACACCATTGAGATGGCCGAGGCGCTCTCGAATGCCGATCTCGCGGAAACCGCATTTGGCGTGCAGCGCTCGGCTGGCGTGGTTCTCAGCCATAATTTGAGCCTGAAGAGTCCAGTATGCCTCCGCTTCCGAGGCGGCGATCAGACCGTTGAGAAGACCGGCGCCGATACCCTTCCCCTGGGCTAAGCTGGCGACATAGACGCTGACCTCAGCGACACCTGCGGCCCCTCACGTATCGGCGACGGGACTGAGGGCCGCCCAACCGAGAACCGCTTCGTTTTGCCGAGCGACCAGGCGTCCGAAACTCAGGTGCGCCGCGTCCCAATCGGCCCGAGACGGTGGTTTGCTCATGAAGGCGGCGAGGCCTGTCGAAAGGCCTTCAGCGTATATCCCTCGGACCGTCGTCCAGTCGGTCTTTAAATTCATGGTGTCGATGTCGTGCATCGTATATCCCCTGAAATTCAGACGCCGTGAGCCTCTTTGCGGCGACCACGCATGGTCGCGTGGCTTTCCGGCGTGCCGTCGTGCCAGGTGCCGAACCATTTATCGAGCGGCACGGTCCCGTCGCCCCCGTAATTGCATTCGAAATAGCGGTGGTGGAGATAGTGGAAGTAACGTTGTCCGATCGAGGCACTCGTACCGTCCTTCTTCATCCATTTATGGTAGCCCACATGACCCATCGCCGGTGACAATCCGGTCGCCTGCACGTGAAAAATGACATGGAGTGGATGCGATAGCAGGACCCAATGCAGCAACGCCCCACTGAAATAGAGGATATGCTCCACGGGGTGCATCGACATGCCGGACCACGGTCCGATGTTCATGTTCTTATGATGCAGTTGATGCACACTGCGGTAGAGCCAACGGACATGCAGCAAACGGTGTACTAAGTAAAAATGCGCATCGCGGATGATCGGAATGGCGCAGAACAACAGCACGAAATAGACCGGATGCGCCTCCCAGTTCAGCATCGGGATGTAGCCATTGGCAAAGGCCCACAAGGTCACGACCTCGTAGGCGGACCAGACGGCCACGGCGCTGCCCGCGGTCCAGAACATGTTCTCGTGCACTTGATTGCCGAACAGGAACCGCGGGTGCGATACGGTCGGCGCCTTTCGGTTCAGCATAAAGCGCTCGCCCTGCGCGGAGCGTGTGTAGAAGCGCCAATGCAACCCGCCGAAAACCAGGAAGGTAAGGCCGAGGTTGCGCCCGTAGACGATGGCAACCCAATCCCACTGGAACGTCTTCATGCTGGCCAGCTCGGGCGTCAGCCAAAACCAGCTGACGATGGCGAGCCCCATATAGAGGATATTCATGAGCAGAAAATAGCCGGGGTATCCGAAAAAGAACTTCGCGAGGGCAACTGGCCGCGGTGGCCAAACGAAGATCGGCGCGGCAACGATGGGCGCAGGGCCCTCGCCGCGCGTGTCGGTCTCAGTCTCAATCGTGGTTTCCGCCATGACCCGCCTCCCCAAACACAATGGTCCCCGCATTGCCCGTCACGATACGATTTAGCGAACGTGCCTTTGTTGAAGGGCAACGGCGGGTTTCAGGATAGATAGGCCTGCCCCCAACGGCAATGTTGGCGGTTGTGCCTATTTTCGCGGGTCAAGGTTACAGGCGATAAGGCAACCGCCCCGGTCTACACCGAACTAGGATAACTGCGCGACGGCCTCGATTTCGACGACGGCGCCGGGAACCGCCAATGCCGGAGAGACGACAGCGGTGCTTGCCGGTGGGGTCGTGCCGAAAATCTCGGTGCGGGCGCGTTTGAAATCGCCGTACTCGGACATGTCGGTCAGAAACGTCGTCATCTTGACGAGATCCTTTATCGACCCGCCTTCCGATTCAATGGCTTCTCGAATGTTGCTGAATACCTTCGCGGTTTGCGCATAAACATCGCCGGGCGCCACAAGTGTTCCGTCCGCCTCGAGTGCCAGCATGCCCGAGAGGTAGATCGTATCGCCGACACGCTCTCCCGCGGTAATGCCGAACTTCTCCGGCCAAGTCCAAGGCGGGGTTACGGTTTTTCTGATCGACATGGGTATTTCTCCTTCTCAACTGGGTCACTGACACATTAGCCGATTGTGGCGGATTACGGGAAATTTGGAATTAGAGAGTTCGGTATTCTGTCACCGGAACTGGTGCACCGGGACTCTCAAGACTAGCGGATGGCGGCGGGTTTGGCGACAGAAGTCGACCCTTCCGACTTATCCGGTGTTTCGTCTCCCGGGAAACATGGGACTGTCCCAGT
>JABJCS010000701.1 GCA_018665505.1 Alphaproteobacteria bacterium | reverse complement strand
CGTCTATGTCGGATATGGAAACACCGGCGGTATTAACCCCGGAGCCGGAACTACACGAGTCCGCGGCGCACCATCTTGCAGAATTGCGTCACGATCCGGACGCTATTCGCCATTTATTTGAATCCGGCGAATATCCCTATAAACGCAAACTGCGTCGACAGGAGTACGAAAAGCATAAGGTCGAATTACAGATCGAATTGTTGAAGGTGCAAGACTGGGTGAAAGCTACCGGCCAAAAAGTGGTGATCCTTTTTGAGGGGCGCGACGCCGCCGGTAAGGGCGGGACGATCAAGCGCTTTACAGAACACCTTAATCCGCGAAGCGCCCGGGTCGTCGCACTGGAGAAGCCGACGGAGAAGGAACAAACCCAATGGTTCTTCCAACGTTATATCCATCATTTACCCGCCGCTGGTGAAATGGTGCTTTTCGACCGGTCCTGGTACAACCGCGCCGGTGTCGAGAGGGTCATGGGATTCTGTACGCCGAACGACTATCTGGAGTTCATGCGCCAGACGCCCGAGATCGAGCGCATGCTGTCACGCAGCGGGATTTGCTTGTTCAAATATTGGTTCTCCGTCACTCAGGAGGAGCAGCTGCGGCGCTTTAAATCGCGCGAGAAAGAACCGTTGAAGAAATGGAAACTTTCACCGATCGACCGCGAATCTCTCGACAAATGGGACGATTATACGGAAGCGAAGGAGGCGATGTTCTTCTATACCGATACGGCCGACGCACCGTGGTCGATCATCAAGTCGAACGACAAGAAACGTGCCCGGCTCAATTGCATGAAGCATTTCCTTTATTCGCTGCCCTATGCAAAAAAGAATCGCTGGGTAATCGGCAAGCCGGACCCCTTGATTGTCGGATCCAGCACGCATGTGGTCGACAAGAGCCAGCACATTCTTGGCAAGAGCCTGCATCCGGATTCGCGTCGGGGTTAGGGCTTACTTAGAACCTGGAAAGACGCTAGTTCCGAGCGTTCGCAATATGCGCCGCAGCAACGGTGCCGGCCTCGCGTGCAACTACTTTGACGGCTTTAGTGGCTTCCGCGACCACGCATTTGCGGTCGCAATCCGTTGGCAAGGGGAAGCGTTGCGGCTTCTCCATGCGGAATTCGCCGAGCTCTCCGCCCGACGGGAGCGTATGACTGTTAGCGGCAACGGCGACCTCGATGACTTGGGATTGGCTGCGCTCGATCACCGAGACGACAACTTCCAGACCGACCAAGAACTGCGCCGGTGGGTTGGCTTTTCCAGCTGCCGTCAGCCAGATTTTCATGGGGTTCCGGCCTTTTGATTTATAGCTGCCTTTCGGCAAGACTTCCTCCGCCCCTTTTGGTGTCAGCTTGGCGCGCAACATGGCGCCAGCGGCCGCGATCAATGCGGTTCTGAAGATCGGGCTTTTCCGGGAGACCGCGTTGGGCGCGGATTCGTGTGAGACGAGGAGAACCGCTTCGCCTTCGGCACGGACGCTACCCGACGTGACCGTGAGGCACATCGTCGATAGTGCAATGAGAGGCAGAATCCGTAATGATCTAATCGACATACATGCCTCCCTTTCCGGGCATTTTCGTACAATCCGACTTCGGCGCCACGTAATTTAACATGGGTTTTGATCGGCGTCATCGCCGGGAATACCTCAGTCTTTGTATTTGACCTCAGTATTCCCGAGTCCCGGTGCATACGTATACAGCATGTCGAGACCTCTATTGTTGCCGCCATCGGCTATCCACCGATAGCGCAATGCGTGAGGGATGCCGTTATGGGTAAAGTCGATTTTGTCCATCGTGATATGGACTGTGCGGACATACGGGCGACCTTTTTTCCAGCAGGTGAACGAAAATTTCCGAGTCTCACCTTGCCGCCATTGGCCGAGTGGAAATTTTATACCGTCCTCGCATAGTCTGTTGCTCCTTGAATCATAAACCCGCCCTAATCCGTCTCCATTCCGGCGAACAGCGAAGTATTGCACTTTGCCCTTATTTGTTCGTGTATAGATTTTCATCATGTTGCCGGTGACGGGATGAGTCCAATCAGCAGGGCCTTTGATGGTTTTCTCGCCGTTGAATCCGAACGTGAGGTCAGCTTCGGTTCGTGCCAGATCGCGATTTCCGGACCATTTGGCACCCGTCCAAAGCTCCAACGGGATGTACCCTCTGGACTAATCGAATCCGCCCATGGATCTGCTCTCGCCGATTGTTCGACGACGACTACCAGGGTCGTGCATAGCAAGATGCGAAATATCAGGGAGCTTCCCAAGATGACTTTCGAATTCATCGCCTGCCTCTCTAAAACAAATCCAGTTGGTCGCCTGCTCTCGGTGGCCTTTGGAATTGACTTGAGTCGAGATTCAAGCTGCGTTTGTCGAGTCCGTATTTCTTAAGCGCCAGTTTGAAACGTTGATTGAGTAGTTCAGCATAGGGACCGGATCCGACCGCTCGCTGTCCCCACCGTGAATCGTACATCGCCCCTCCGCGTGTTTGCCGCACAAGGCTGAGCACATGATTCGCGCGGTCCGGATAATGATTTTCCAGCCATTCCTTGAAGAGGTCGGAAATCTCAAGCGGCAGACGCAACATGACGTAGCCGGCGCCGGAAGCGCCCGCTTTCGACGCCGTCTCTAGAATCTTCTCCAACTCCATATCGTTGAGTGCCGGGATCATCGGAGCCGCCAATACGCCTGTCGGAATACCGAGCGCCGCCAATGAACTGATGGCGGTAATCCGTTTTGACGGCGTGGGCGCGCGGGGCTCCAACTTGCGGGCGAGGTCCCGGTCGAGTGTGGTGACCGACAATGTGACGACCGCCATGCCTTTCGCCGCCATCGGCGCAATGATGTCCGCGTCGCGCAGTACAAGATCGGATTTCGTGACGATACCGAAGGGGTGATTGAACTCCGCCAGCACTTCCAGAATACGGCGAGTCAGTTTTTGTTCACGCTCGACCGGTTGGTAGGGGTCAGTATTGGTCCCCAGCGCCATGACATCGGCGGTGTATTTCGGATGGCTTAATTCCGCGCGCAGGCGCTCCACCGCTTCCGGCTTGTAGAATAGTTTGGTTTCGAAATCGAGGCCGGGAGACAGGCCGTAATAAGCGTGGGTTGGGCGGGCGAAACAATAGATACAGCCATGTTCGCAACCGCGATAGGGATTGATCGATCGGTCGAACGGAACGTCCGGAGAATTGTTGCGGGTGATGACCTTTCGTGCGGCCTCCGCGGTCAACGTGGTTGACACTCGCTCCGGCGTCTCATCCTCGATCAACCAACCATCATCAACTGCGATCCGCTCGTTCGCTTCGAACCGGCCAACATCGTTGCTGACCGCGCCACGACCCTTGCGGGCCCTATCGGGAAGTGTCCAATCCATAATTCAACTATATAGAACAAACCATAAACATTCAATTGCTCACCTGTCTTGCCCAGATGCTTGTCAAACCGGTCGCTCCGCGTGCTACAAACTCCGCATGGCGCAACTCAGCATCGTCATTCCAACTCTAAACGTGGTGCCGGTTCTCGGGCCCACCCTCGCGGCATTGGCGCAAATGGAAGGCGCCGGTCTAGTGAAAGAACTGGTCGTTGTCGATGGCGGTTCAACGGACGGCACACGTGAAGCCGTCATCGAGGCGGGTGCTGTCTTGATTGCGTCGGAGCCCGGCCGTGGCCGCCAACTCCAGGCTGGTGCTGCAGCCGCGCGCGGTGACTGGATCTTATTCTTGCATGCGGACACGGAACTTGATCCCGGATGGAGCGGCGCCATTCGAAGTTTAATGGACACAACGGAGAGCGGCGACCACGCCGGATATTTCCGCTTCGCGCTGGACGATGCTTGTTCAGGTGCGCGACGATTGGAGCGCTTGGTGACCTGGCGCAATAGATTGTTGGGATTGCCCTATGGCGATCAGGGATTGGTCCTATCGCGAGCGCTTTACGAAAAGGTCGGTG
>JABJCS010000700.1 GCA_018665505.1 Alphaproteobacteria bacterium | reverse complement strand
TCAAACGAATATTTCAAGGCTGTGGACGCCGACGCGCTTGGGCAGACGGTGATTGGGGCGAAGTTCTTGAATGTGAAGGATGGTGAGGCCCGCTCCCTCATGTATTACGCCAAGCATGCGCGTGGTACGATGGCACGCTGGATCATGGAAAACCGTGTGGATCGGGCTGACGGCTTGAAAGATTTCAATGCGGACGGCTATACCCTCGACGCGATCGCCTCAACGGAGAATGAGCTCGTCTTTTCCCGACCTCAACCGGCTTTAAAAAAGTAAGAGGGAGCGTCAGACCGCGACATGAAAAGTCCGGCTCATACCATTTCTGAGACAAGTCATTAGTATTAAGCTGGCACTACCCGTCTGATCGCTACTCGGCCCAAGGCCGAACCTTCAGGAACTTGTTACTGCGCCATAAGGGTTCGCCAAGCGGTGCGGGCGCCGCTTCGCCGGCGGAAGCACCGGCTACGGATTTTCCGCTGGCTCGTGCTTTTGCGCGACGGGCTACGGATGAGTTCGGGTGGGGCGTGTCGGAGCGCTCTACCCAAACGACATCGTCACCAATGAATCGTAGCGTAAGTGAGCGGCGGCGCATGCCGGGGCGAGTGGCACCACCGCCATGCAAACTTCCCATGTGAAAGACCATGAGGTCGCCTGGCGCCAACGCGTCGCCAACGATTTCCCAATCGTCTCGATTGCCTTCAATGTCGGGTAAGCGCGGCAATTGGCTGACAGAGTACAAAGGTGCCGTGTCGTCACCGGGCTTAAACCGCGACCCGTTATATCTCGTCCCCATGTGGGAACCTCGAACAACCTCAAAGCTACAGTCACGTGGAATTGGATCGAGCGGAATCCACAAAGCCGCCATGCTTGGGCCAAAATAGTTGGTGTACGAGCTGTCCTGATGCCATGGCGTCCGGCGCGTACCGCGCGCGCCTTCCTTATAGAATATCTGTTCACCCATGTACCAAACGTCGCTCTCGCCGCCGAACAAAGCGCACACGATATCGGGCAACACGGTTTCTCGCAGCAAAGTGAGATACACCGATTCTTGAACTGAATATCCGGTATCGGCGATAAACCGTTCCTGCGGGTCAGACGCGAAATCTTGTAGAGCGGCAGTTAAATGGGTGTGACTCCAAGCGTAAGCCGCTTCAATCATCCCCACGGTTTTCGCATCTAGCGCTTGTTTTAGAATCACTACGCCATCGTCTTGATAGGATTGCGCGTGGTTTGAGAATTGATCCGCGGACATAAGCGAGGAATCCTTTTCCAATTTCTCAATCATACCATGATTTGTCATGGCTTAAGAGAATGCCAGAGCAAATTCCGAGTAATCGAAAATGCGGCCGACCAGAAATGTGGCAGCACCTTCTATGTGCGCAATTTCTTTTTTGCGTGTGTGGAGCCAGCAGGTTATCACCAGAGGCTGTAACAGGGAGAAATAATCTTATGAATGCGAACAAACTTCGGCGCACTCTAAAATCCGGTGGCCATGTATTTGGCTGCATGTTGTCGCAGATGGCTTCGACTCGGTTTGAGCAAGTCCTGTCAGGCAGTACGCTAGACTATGCTATTATCGATTCCGAACATGGCTCACGAGATCGCACCGAAATTCAGCAATTGACCGGTATGCTGCGCCAAGCCGATATCACGCCGATTGTCCGCATCCCAATCCCGAAGGCCGAATGGGTGGCCATGGCACTCGACGCCGGAACAGCAGGGGTTCTCGTGCCCTATTGCGAGACGGTCGAAGAAGTACAGGCGGTGGTCGCGACAGCGAAATGGCATCCACTGAAGGGTGAATATTTGCGCCGCGCGGTAGAGGACAACGTTCTACCAAGCCCGGAAACAAAGAAATACTTGGAAAACCGGCGCAAGGAATCATTCGTTATTATCGGCATTGAATCTGAACCGGCATACAAGAACCTCGATGCTATTCTCGATGTTGGCGGCATTGATGGGGTGTTCATCGGGCCGAATGATATGTCGACCTCGCTTGGGGTTCCGGATGATTATTCAAACAAGAAATATTTGCGCGTGATTGAAGACATCATTAAACGGTGCGAAGCCCGCAAGATACCTGTCATGGTCCATCAGCAGACGATCGATACGTCGACAAAGGCAATAAAGCTGGGAGCGCGCTTCGTATTGCACTCGACCGATGGAAGGATGCTGCAGCGGATCATCCAGAACGAAATGAATGCCCTGCGCAAGGTCGCGGGTGCGACGACGTCCGCGGCGAAGGACACGGTTGAAACAGTTTAGAATCATAGGGGCGATTTGGCGCGCAGGGTGCGTCGATGCATAATCGGAGAGGCGCGTGGTCGGTCCGAGAGGCTGCTTATTCGTTCGCGGCAATAATCATGTGTCTGTAATGTGAATAGCCCTGAGTTTTTAGGCGCTTTCTCTCTTAAATTAGAGG
>JABJCS010000699.1 GCA_018665505.1 Alphaproteobacteria bacterium | reverse complement strand
GTCATGACATAGGCCCATGATTGACAGATCGTGTCCTTATGGCTCAATGAAGTCGCCAACCGAATCAACATGTCAGATCACCGTGTCCACGCCACCAACAGAATTCTCCCTTGAACAAGCCGCCGCACGTGAAGCCAACGAACGTGGTGCCGCGTTGGCGCATCAGGGACGGTTTTTCGAAGCCGCGGCGGCGCTTGAGGAGGCATGCGAATTCGATTCAGAGTTCGCGGATGCCTATAGCAACCTAGGGGCGGTGTTGCGCCGACTGGGAGATGTCGAAGGGGCCATCACGCAATTCGAGGAAGCCATCCGGGTTCGTCCGGACTTCGCGGCGGCGTACTACAGTCTCGGTAATGCCTACGGGCTGAAAGACGATAAGACAGCTGCGGTGGAAGCTTACAGAGCGGCCATCGCCCATCGCGGTGACTATGCGGAAGCCTGGAACAATTTGGCCCGCCTGTTGAACGACGGCGATCACTACGAGGAAGCACTGGAGGCCTGTCTCGAAGGATTGCAATCCGCGCCGGAGAATCCTCATTTGCGGAATAACGCCGGTAATGCCTATCAAGGCCTCGAACGATTCTCAAATGCGATCGAACAGTATCGCTACGCAATCGAAAATGCACCCGACATGAGCGAGGCCTACAGCAATCTTGGAATTGTCCTGAAGGAAGTGGGGGAGCTGGAAGCATCGATTGCAGTGCATAGAAAGGCCGTCAACCTTGCGCCCGAGGATATCGGGGCTCTCAACAATATGGGCACGAGCGAACAGTCATCGGGAATGCTGGATGAAGCGATCCGAACTTTCGAACGCGCGCTGGAATTGGATCGCAGCGCGGTGATCACAAAAATCAACCTCGCGACGGTGTTGATGGAAAGGAACGATATCGACCGGGCCATCCCCTTATTCGAGGAAGTCGTCGAGACCGCATCCTTTGGTGACGAAACGCCGGAACATGCGTTGGCCCACAAAAATTTAGGCCTCTCCCTCATGTTGAAAGGCGAATTCGATACTGGCGCCAAACATTACGCCTGGCGATGGGCGACGCGGGAATTTACCCCGCGCGATCTCACCTCTCCGGTCTGGGCGGGTGAGGAATTGCACGGTGAGTCGGTATTCGTCCATTGGGAACAAGGGTTTGGAGACGCGGTACAGTTTGCGCGGTTTGCGGCGCACATCAGAGATCGCGGCGGCCGACCGATCTTGGAGGTCCCTGCTCCTTTAGCACCACTGCTCAAGACCGCGAACGGTATCGAGGACATTGTCATCGAGGGCACGACACCACCGGAGACCGATCTCCATATTCCAATGTTCGATTTGCTGGGAGCGCTCTCGGTCAGCTCACAGAACCTGCCGGGGACGATCCCTTATCTGAAAGTCGATCCAGACAGAGGCGAACAGTGGTCGGACAGAATTCCAGAGACCGGCCGCCTCCGGGTCGGCCTTGTATGGGCCGGTCGTCCGACCCGCCGAAATGATCGCAACAGGTCTATTCCTCTGGAAGCCATGCTCCCGCTCCTACGGCAGACGGATGTAGACTTTTATGCGCTTCAAGTTGGAGAGCGAGTGAGCGAGATAGCAACAGCTGGTTTGGCAAATGATTTGATCGACCTCTCGCCCCGCTTGAGCGATTTCGCTGAGACGGCGGCGGCGCTCGATCAGTTGGATTTATTGATCTCCGTTGACACGTCCGTCGTCCATGTCGCTGGCGCCATCAATCGGCCGGCATGGGTGCTGATTCCCCATGCACCGGATTGGCGGTGGGGATTGGAAGATGGCACCAGCCCTTGGTATCCGAGCTTACGACTTTGGCGTCAGCCTGAGTTCGGCGATTGGGACACGGTCTTGGAAAATATCGCCGAAACGTTGCGTGCGGAACGCAAAACGCTTCGGCGACGATAACGCGTTAGGAACAGTCGACCATCAGTTCGGAGATATCGTCCAGTATCTCTAACTTGGACACTGTCTCAATCACTTTCTCGGTCTTCTCTTTACCAATTACCGGCTCGCAACATCCCCGGAATTTCTTCACGAGTTTTTCCCATTGCGCCGAAAGATCGGCCGCCGGGATGCCCGCATCGTATTTTTCGTAATGGACGACGCCATCTTTGCTGTGAATGGTAACTTCGGCCTCCATGCGTTCCAGCGTATCCTTCTCGCTGACGACTACCTTCTGGAACAGCTCAACCAAAGCCGGACTATAGACGTTCTCATCGCTATAGGTCTCTAGGCGCGCCGTATCCTCACCGGCGATGGCGATAGCCGCGCAGAACCGCAAGCTGAACTTCCCTTCCAGGCCGGTCGTCGGTGTTGGAATTCCGCAGACATCAAGGAATCCTGTGCGAACCGCCACTTCAATCCGTTCAATATTATCAGGATCGATCTCTGCCTTCTTCTGCATCGCGTGAATGGCTTCGATGGTCCCGTGCGTGCCGTAACAGGCCGCGTGATATTTGAAGAGCGTATCCCTAACTTCGAAACGCTCGCCCAAGCCAAGCAAGCCCGCCTCGATATTCGGCGCTTCCGATTGGGTATGCGCAAATCCTTGATGGCGCTCCAACACGTCGGGGCGTGAGGTAAACCCTCGCGCCGCCATGTTCGCGGCAAACAACCCGTTTTGCGCGGCTTTCCCGGCATGAAGTGGTTTACACATCGTGCCGAACATGGATTTCAGACCCGCCGCTTGTGTGCCCGCGATGCCCATCGCCAGCGCACATTTCTCGCCGTCTAGCCCCATCATATGCGCGGCACCAACCGCTGCGCCGAATGTCCCGATGGTTGCCGTCGAATGCCAGCCCTTCTCGTAATGTGTCATGCCCATATAAGCGCCGACCCGGCATTCCGCATCGACGCCGGCCGCAAATGCGGTCAATACATCCTTGCCGCTCCTCCCGTCCCTCTCGCCGAGTGCCAGGACGACCGGCGCCACCGGCACTGTCGGATGGCCCTGAAGGCGCGTCTGCACATCGTCATAGTCAAGCGCATGAGAGGAGCTGCCGTTGATCAGGGCCGCTTGTGAGGTGCTCACCTTACGCCCGTCGCCAACAACAGTCGCCTGGGCCGTGCCGCCATCAGCTTCCGCTTGTTCGATCAACATATGTGTCAGCGGCTCTTCGAGGCCCGCCACCGTCACGCCGATCCAATCCAAAAGGCAGTGTTTTGCCGCCTCAATCGCTTCTTCGGAAAGGTCTTCGTACTTCAGGCCCATCGTGAATTCAGCGAGGGTCTTGGTGATCTCCGGATCGTGGCCGTGGCTTTCTGGGGCTTGCGACATTTCTATCTCCAAAATCGATGAGGAATTTGTTGATACAAATATAGCAGGTCGGCCCCAGGTCCAGCGAGCCTCTTTGCATTGCAATTTCGCTCCGATAAGTTGGCTGGCATGTCAGAGGTACCATTACGACTGCATATCGGCGGCGAAGAACCCAAGGCCGGTTGGACGATCTTGAATGTGCAAGAAGGTCCCCATGTCGACGCACTCGGTGATTGCCGCGATCTTTCCGGCTATTCGGACGGATCCGTTGCCGAAATTTACGCGAGCCACGTCTTCGAGCATCTAGGCTATCTCGACGATCTGCCGAAGGCCCTGGCGGAATGTCACCGCGTATTGTTGAGCGGCGGCAAACTGCGGATCAGTGTTCCTGATTTCGAAACGCTCTGCCGCCTGTTCCTGCATCCACAATTGGATATGGAGCAGCGCTTCGCCATCATGCGGATCGCCTTCGGCGGCCAAACCGATTGTTACGATTTCCACATGGTGGGTCTGACGTTAGAATTTTTGAGCGACTATCTCTCCGTCGCGGGATTTAGCACCGTCGAACGCGTTGAGACTCACGATCTGTTCGAGGACTCCAGCACGCTAGAGATCGGTGGTGTGCAGATCAGTCTGAACGTGATCGCGACGAAATAATTCGTTTCCCGGCTACTGCAATGCAGATAACCGGGAAACGACTCCGAAATTAATTCGCGGCGACCATGCTACGAAAGTATCGAGACTGCCCGGCTCCTCAAAGCGGCGAAGCAGGTCGTACATCTCGCGCGACCGGCTGCCGAGCGTCGGTTCAACCAGCGGCTCAAACTTACGCCACATATCGTCCCAGCTCATCGGGTTGTCCGGATTGCCAAGCGCCAGCGGAATATCCGCGTTGAGTTGCGTGCCATCCTTCAACTCTACGACGATCCGCGCTGCCGTCTGCGCCATGTCATCCGTCGGCTTCGGTTCCACCCGTTGCAGAAGATTACGCAACGCAGGATCGGCGATGCGCTCGTCACAGAAGTCGGCTTCGGTCGCTTCATACCCACTGAGCCCCAACGCCGCGCAATAGGCGAGACTGAACTTCCCTTCGAGCGGGGTTTGCGGATTAGGTTTGCCCGCGAGTTTGATCGCCGGCTGGCTGACCACTGCCTCGATCTTTGCGACGTCCTTGCCCTTCACCTGATCGGACAGGCTCCGCGCTGCATCGATCAGGGCATGGGTCAAAAGGCAAGCCGCATACGGCTTGAACGTGT
>JABJCS010000698.1 GCA_018665505.1 Alphaproteobacteria bacterium | reverse complement strand
CGAAACACCGATACGCCATCCCGCATCCTTCGCTTTGAAAAACGTGCGCACAATTATCGTATAAGACGGCACGATCCCGCCTTGGGAGAGACCGAACAGAGCGGAGATAATATATAAGGCCTCGAGACTCTTGAACGGCAGATAGAGACAAAGTGCGAGCATCTGCAGTGCCGATCCCAACAATAAGGTGTTGAGGCCACCGATTCGGTCGCAGATAACGCCCGAGACGATGCGGCTGACGATCCCGCAGCCCAGCGCGATAGACAGCATACGGGCGCCGTCGATGGCTTCGAACCCAAGATCTGTTACATAAGCCGTAATATGGACCTGTGGCATCGCCATCGCGGCGCAGCAACCGATCCCGGCGAAACATACGATGCATTGAAGGGAACTCGGCGCCATGCCCAAAGGGCGGTCTCCACCTGGGCTTGTTGAGGTCTTGGCTTCCTCATGAGAGACCGGCGCCGATTTGTATAAAATCAATGCTAATAGCGGCATCGCAATGAGGCAGAATAGCGACAAGGATTGATACGCGCTGCGCCAACTCTCTTCATTGATGAAATTTTGAATGATGAGAGGCCAAACCACACCGGCGAGATAGTTCCCGCTGATCACAATCGCAACGGCGATACCGCGATTGCGTGTAAACCAATGGGAGATATCGGCGACGAGCGGGGCGAAGGTCGCCGAGCTGCCAAGAAGACCGATCATCAGGCCCTGAACAACACAAAGCTGCCACAGAGTCTCCACCTGTGAGGCGACGTAGAACCCACCCGATAACATGAAACCACCAAACAGAACGGGCCATAGCACGCCGACGCGGTCGGAAATTCGGCCCATCAGAATACCCCCGAGCCCATAGCCCAACATAGTTAACGTGTAAGGTATTGATGCGGCGCCACGCCCAGTGTCGAACTCGGTGGCCACCGGTTTCAAGGATACGATGATAGCATACATAGCGGCCCCGCCGATGGTCATCAGGGCAAGGGCCGCAAAGAGACGGATCAGTGGATATATTCTCGTCTCGGACGGCATTTAGTAGGCCTATTATCGGGAAATTGAAAAGTGGGGAGTTGGAAGGTAGTGCGTTCCGGCGCTAACAACCAGCCATCGACATTTTCGACTTAGTTAAATTGCGGAGGTTCTTCAACACCTGCGGGATCTTGGTGAATGATAATCTCCGATCCGGGATAGGCTTCCATCAAGGAGAGCTCTACCTCGTCGGCAATTTCATGTGCGTCATGAAGCTTCATGTCGCCGTCCATTTCCAGATGCAGCTGGATGAAATACGTCAATCCAGATTGACGCGTTCGCAAATCGTGAACGGATTCGACGGCATCGTGAGTTAGGGCAATAGCTCGAATTTTCTCACGTTCGTCGTCGGGTAGTTCGCGGTCCATCAGCATATCAAGCGAATTTCGTACGATGCGATAAGCGCTCCATATGATATAGGCAGCAATGCCGGCGCCGAAGACTGGGTCCGCCATCGTCCAACCAAGCTCGGTAACCAACAGAATGGCCACGATCACCGCGGCATTCATCAGCAAATCGCCTGTGTAGTGCAGAGAATCAGCGCTAATGGCGACTGAGCCCGATTTGCGGATCGCCCAACGTTGAATTAGCACCAGCATGAAGGTCAACGCGATAGAAAAAAGCATCACGTATATAGCAACGTTGCCGCGTGTGATTTCTTGAGGATCGAGAGAGCGAGCACCGGCTTCGAATAACAGCAGCACGGCAGACCCGACGATGAATGCGGATTGCGCTAGTGCCGCCAATGCCTCGACTTTCCCATGCCCGAAACGGTGCTCCCGGTCGGCAGGTTGTAGTGAATGACGAATGGCGATCAATGTGACGATTGATGCGAGGGCGTCGAGGAAAGAATCGATCAGACTCGATAGGACGGCGATGGAATCCGTCGCTAGCCACGCCGATGTTTTCGCCACGATCAAGATAAAGGCAACTGTAACCGAGGCGTAACTGGCGAGACGCATTGCCCGCTGAGCATCCGGTCGGGCCGAGGATTCCAGTACCTGTTCGCTCATGGAAATAGGCGTTCCGTGCGCCAATCCTCGCCATCTTTTATGTATATGAGGCGTTCGTGAAGTCGGAAATGGCCGTCACTCCAAAACTCCAATCGGTCAGGCACGACGCGAAAGCCGGACCAAAACGGTGGGCGTTCAATTTTCGAGACGCCGAATTTAGCCGTGAATTGCGCCACCCGTTTTTCCAGATCGAACCGGCCAGTCATGACTTGCGATTGATCGCTCGCCCAGGCACCGATTTGCGCCCCCCGGTCCCGGCTTGCGAAATAGGCGTCGGCTTCCGCATCAGTTACTGGTTCGGTTGGGCCTTCGATGCGGATTTGGCGTTTCAGTGACTTCCAATGAAACAACAGCGCCACATAGGCGTTGGCGGAGATTTCGTCGCCTTTTCGGCTCTGCAGATTGGTGTAAAAAACAAACCCAGCTTCATCTGCCTGTTTCAACAGTACCATTCGCGTCGAGGGACGACCATCTGAGCCCACACTAGCGACCGACATGGCCTCAGGGAGTACGGATTCTGATTGCTTTGCGTCTTCGAACCACTCGTTGAAGTGGCTGAATGGAGATTTAATGTCTTCGGTCGGCATCGGTATTTAATCCGAACGGGGCGAGAATTTGAGCCAAATTATATTTCAAACGTTTAAATCGGCAAAATCATTCCTTATCTTTGTATAAACCGGGTTAGCGCGGATTTTGCAACGTGCTTGCCAACATTCTCCCAATTAGACTCCAAAGAGTTTGGTGAGCGTTCGGGAGATAAGCGAAAGGATTGATCGCAATGATAAAGAAAGTGACGGCGGTTATTATGGTCACGGCCCTTCTGGGCGCATGTGCGGAACGGGGTGTCGGCCAGAAAGAAGGGGTTGGAACCGTAATTGGTGCCGGTTTAGGCGCGCTGGCTGGATCGCAGATCGGCGGCGGCAAAGCCAAAATGGCGGCAGTGGCCATCGGCGCCTTACTAGGGGCATTTGCCGGTAACGAGATCGGAAAGTCGCTCGATAAAGCAGACCATATAGCCCTCGAAAATGCGGGAGAGCAGGCGCGCACGGCGCCGATCGGAAAAACCATCGACTGGAGCAACCCCAAGAGTGGTAACTCCGGAACTGTGACGCCGGTCCGCGAAGGTCGTCACACGGGTAGTGGGAACTACTGCCGCGAATTCAAACAAACCGTGACCATCGACGGTCGTACAAAGGAAGCCTTTGGCGTCGCCTGCAGGCAACCGGACGGTAGTTGGAAAATCACGAGCTAGCGTCTACACGTAAGTGCAGTGCTGATTTGATACTTGAAGTACGTGGCGCAGGCATGATGATGGGGGCCTGCGACATTGGCGTGGCGTGGAATTACCACATCGACGGAACGATATGAGAGACCCTTACGACATACTCGGCGTGGGCAACGGCGCGAGCGAGGCGGATATAAAGCGCGCCTACCGCAAGATTGCCAAGGAAACGCATCCGGACACGCATCCGGGCGATGAAGCCGTTGAGCAACGCTTCAAGGAAGCAGCCGCTGCCTATGATCTGCTGTCGGATAAGGAGAAACGCGGCCAATTCGACCGCGGAGAAATAGATGCTGAAGGGAAACCCAAAGCCGATTTCGCATTTAATCGCGCTTATTCCGGAGGCGGCGGCGGATTTGGTTTTGGCGGCGGCAGTGCCGGCATGGAAGACGTCTTCTCCGATCTTTTCGGGGGAATGCGAGGCGGCCGCCGGGGCGGTATGGGGAGTATTCCCGGCGCGGATGTTCGTTATACGGTTCGGATAGACTTTCTTTCGGCCGTGAAAGGGGTGCGTCGCCGGATTAACCGACACGACGGCAAAACGTTGGACGTGAATATCCCGCCTGGCACCGAAGACGGACAAAGCCTGCGGCTTAAGGGGCAAGGCTTACAAGGGAAAGGCGGCGGTCCCGCTGGAGATGCTTTCGTCGAGGTTCAGGTCGACGCACACCCGTTTTTCACACGTGATAAGTCGGATATCGAGGTCGAATTGCCAATTTCGATTGATGAAGCGGTCTTAGGCGCGAAGATTAAGGTGCCGACGGTGGACGGACCCGTCTCAGTAACCGTACCGCCGAATACCAGCTCTGGCACCCGGTTGCGGTTGAAGGGCAGGGGCGTCCCCGCAAGCCGCCCATCCGGGACGCCGGGCGATCAATACGTCCGACTGAAGATCGTTCTACCCGAGCAGAGCGACGAAGAACTGGAGGAATTTTTCCGCCAATGGGGGGAAAAGAATCCGTCTGATGTTCGTCGTAAAGCGGGTATGGAATAAGTTCTAGGAACTGCCAAGCCAGCCGAGGCCGAGCCACGCTAATATCCGCGCACGCCTATTATTGGTTGTCCGCGCCGGTATTTCATCTAAAGCATTCGCAAGTGCTTCAATTGTCTGACCGTCTTCCCCGTCCAACACTGATTTCAAGGATGCGGACATAGCTTGCGCTGTGGCGTTGGAGACAGCTTGCGTGACTTCGGCGAAGCGCCCGCGCCATACGGGTTCGTGCGCACGGCGCTCGACCGTATCCGGTTGAAGGTCAAGCCGAGACGAGAGGTCGTACAACGACGTTGTCTCCAGGTCTTGAGCGAGTAGCCACTGGTTTTTTGCCGTCTGGCCGATAAAACGGGCGGCTTCTAAATCCGCTAATAGGCCATGAATATTCGAGATTGGAGGACTGGCCAGCTTTACGAGCATGGGGGTCGAGAGTACTTGGCCAGTCCGGCTCGCCACTGATAAGGCGTGTAGTACAGCCAGGGCGTTACATAGCCTGTGGGACGGTTTTTCAGGTTGATTGGTGGCGGGACTGCGCTGGCCATTACGCCATTCCGGCATGGCGGCGCATAGTTCGGCACCTAACAGGACAACCAGCCAGGAGATATACATCCAAATGAGAAAGATCGGGAATGTAGCCAAAGCCCCGTAAATTGTTTCGTATGTCGGAAAGGCAGTCACGTAGTAGCCGAATGATTTCTTGAGGATTTCGAATAGAAGCGCCGCTGTGAAGCCGCCGACCAAGGCGTCGCGGATTTTTACGGATGTGTTCGGCATGATCAGATAGAGAATGGCGAAACCACCGAATTGAAATAGTAACGGCAAGAAGCGGGCGAAACCGGAAAGCGGACCGGTAAACCGCTCGACACCGCTCGCTTGGGCAACAGTGAAAAGATACCCGGAAAGCGAAACGCTGGCGCCCAGCAGCAGAGGGGCCAATGTCAGCACTGCCCAATAGACCAAAAGCCGTCCTACCAGGGTTCTGTTGCGCGCTGCCCGCCAAATGGCGTCGAATGCATTGCTGATGGCGAGCAGCAACATGACGGAAGTCCCGACCAAGAATACGATGCCCACTGCTGTCAGTTTTCCGGTTTGCTTGGTGAATCCGTCGAGGTGTTGAGACACGGTCTCGCCCACTTGTGGGACGAAATTTTCAAAAATATAAGCCTGTACCTTGATTTGCAGGTCGTCGAAGGCCGG
>JABJCS010000088.1 GCA_018665505.1 Alphaproteobacteria bacterium | reverse complement strand
CGGCCGGTTTTCATGGAGATCATAATAGGCTTTCTCCTCGACGGCAGAGAGATGCTCGTGGGGCGGGACGAATACCAACTGACATGTGCCGCATTGCACATAGCCCCGCACCTTATCGCGAAAGTAATTGGACACATCGGCTCCCTCGCAGAGAGGGCAGATTTGTGAGGAGCCTTCGGCCATGTTGGAATCCATCTTAGCCCGAAAGCGCGGCCTCCGCCCAAACCGCGACAGATAATAACTGCTCATCCCTACCGTAAGGAGTGACGAGCTGGATGCCGACAGGAAGGCCATTTCGCCCCGTCGTATTAGGAAGGGTCACGCACGGAACGCCGATTGTGGTCCAGGGCCGGTTAAAGGTCGCATCCCCGGTAGAGGTCAACCCTTGCGGGGCCTCACCAACCGCGCTTGGCACCAATACCGCGTCGAATGCCGCCGCTAATTCATCGAACTCCCGCAGGCACGCCCGAGCCAACTCGATGGCCGCACGATAATCGTCGAACGAAATTTCGAGACCATGCGCCATACGCGATTTCAAATTCTCGCTAAGCTTCCCCTCATGGCGCGCAAACTCATGTGCGAGCGAGCGGCGACCTTCATAGACCATGATTGTATGGTTTGCGTCTTCCAAGCCGGCGAAATGCGCCGGCAATTCCAACTCACTCACGTTTGCGCCCGCCGACGTGAAACGATCCGCGGCACTTTGCACCGACGCCTGGCTTGAAGGGTCGGCTCGGTCCCACCAAGGGGTTCGACAGAGTGCGATCGCAGGAGGTTCGGATAAAGATTTAACGGATGCGGGCGCCCCGAGCAGAGCGGCGCGGAGCAGCGCCAAATCAGCCGCGCCTCGAGAGAACGCGCCAAGAGTATCCAACGACCGCGCCAATAGTTTGACACCCGCATAGCTAAATTGCCCGATGCTCGGTTTGTACCCGACAACACCGCAGAACGATGCCGGGCGGATGACAGACCCTCCGGTTTGCGTGCCGAAAGTCAGCGGCACCATGAAATCCGCGACCGCAGCCGCGGACCCGCTGGAGGACCCGCCCGGAGTGTGATCGAGATTATGTGGGTTGCGAGTCTTGTTCGGATTGACGAACGCGAATTCGGTTGTGACGGTCTTCCCCAGCACCACGCCCCCGGCCGCACGGATCAACGCGACGCAGGCGGCATCGACATCCGGCTGATAGCCCGGATAAATGTCGGAACCATATGCGGTCGGTATATCAGCGGTATCGATTACATCCTTAAATCCGACGGGCAGACCATAAAGCGGCCCCTTCGGTCCGGACGCATCGATTGCCCGTGCCTCGGCTATCGCACCTGCGCTATCCACATGGACCCACGCCTGAACGTCCGGCTCGCGGCTATCTATCTGCTCCAAGCAGGCCCGCACCAGGTCTTCACTGGTTGCGCGACCTTCAGCAATCTCCGTCACGGCTTGAGACGCGGTCATTTCGTTTATGGATTTATCCGTCATAGTTTTGCGATTCCTCTCGCACGCGCCGATTACGACGCTTGCGGTAAATCGAAAAAGAACGTCGTACCGCGTCCGATTTCAGTTTCATAGTCGATCGTTCCGCCATGTCCTTCGACGATGCTTTTAGTGATGCTCAATCCCAAACCGGTACCGCTCACCTGTTTCGTGTTCGATCCGTCGGCTTGCGTAAACTTTTCGAAAATTTGATCTCTAAATTCCTCCGGTATGCCCGGTCCTTCGTCCCGGACAGAGATTCGGAAAATGGTCCCGAGGGATTCTACCAAGATGTCGACACTTGATCCCTTCGGCGAAAACTTCGCGGCATTCGACAATAGGTTGGCAATGATTTGATTCAAACGCTCTTCGTCCGCTTCCACCCATCCGTCCACCGGAGACGGCGTCAGCTTAAAGGAGACTCCAAACTCGTCTCCATAAGTCCGATTGGCCTCGATCGCTTTGCGGATCGCTTCGTTTAACCGGAGCCGTTCGAAATGATATGCCATCGCACCGGACTCGATTTTATCCATATCCAGAATGTCATTCACCAACAACAGCAACCGGTTACAATTCCGTTCGGCAATGCTGATCAACTCCGAGGCGGTTTCTGGAATCTCGCCGACCGCGTTCGCCGCGATCAAACCCAAAGCCCCGCGAATCGACGTCAACGGTGTCCTCAACTCGTGACTGGCGGTGGATATGAATTCTCTTTTTAGCCGCGCCAATTCCTCTTTCCGCGTGACATCCGTCGACGTCCCACGATATCCCGTGCAATTACCGTCGAGATCGAATATCGGTTTCCCACTCGTGCTAAAAACGCGCATTTTTCCGTCGGAACCCGCCATCGGGTAAATAAAATCCCGGAAAGGTTCTCGAGCTTCCAATGTTTTGAGATGAGCTCGCCAATTTAGATGCTCTTGCGGATTGATCCCAACCATCTCCCAGCGGGTTCTCCCCAACATGTCTTGTGTTCGCGGCACCAGTTCCGGATTGACCGGTTCATTTAGATAAGTGTATCAGAAATTTTCATCGGTTTCCCAAAACCGATCCAAGGCGGATGCGGCCATGTCGCGGAACCGTTCTTCGCTGTCGCGTAACCGCTCCTCGGTAGCTTTACGGGCGGTAATATCAGTATAAGTCGTAATATATATGTCCTTATACGGCTTCCCTCTTATCTCTATTACTTTTCCATCAGGCCTTTTATTATCCGAAGTAAATAATATGAAGTTATTTTCAACATTAATTCTTTTATCTATTCTTTCTTCTACTGTTGCTCCGCTATCAATATATCCACCGTGATGAATCGCGGTATAGCGAATCCATTCTTCGAATTGTGTGCCGACGCCGAAGCCGTCTTGCGGCAATTCGAGGATTTCGTACGCTCTGGCATTTGCAGCTACGATACGTAAATTCCGATCATAGGCGACCAAACCTTGGTCGAGACCGTCCAAAACGGTCGCAAGTAGATCGAATTCAACCACAATTGTACCGCACCTCAGCTGACTGTTTCGAAAAATCTAAAGCTTCGACCTAATTACGTACACCCAAAAAGCCCTAACACGATACGATTTAGCGGCTCTATATTCTTCCTGGTCTATGTTTCCCGCACTGGCCTAGCACGGCCACCCAAGATTCCTTCGCTTCGCCTTAGGAGGATTCTTTGCTATATTTCTCATGAGTGAGCCGATTGGAGAGCCAAACATGTCTGCAAATCCGTCACCGGAGAATGTTGCCGCCTACCATGAGGACGGCTTCTTATTCCTGCGCAATCTATTCGATGCGGAAGAGATTGAACTTCTCCGCCGTGCAATGGAAGAAGATCCCGCCATTCAAGACCACTCCTTGTTGCGGGCGGACCAAGAGGGTGGCGCGACACGAATTTCGCTTTGGAATCGTGCGGGCGATAGCGTCTATGGCCTTGCGGCTCGATCGGCACGTGTTGTTGACACGGCGGAAGCTTTGATCGGCGAACCCGTCTACCACTTTCAGTCGAAGCTTACGGCCAAAGACCCAAAAGTGGGCGGCGCCTGGGAATGGCATCAGGATTACGGCTATTGGTATTACAATGGTTGCGTCGCACCGAAGATGCTCAGTTTCATGATCGCCCTCGACCATACGGATGCGGACAATGGTTGTCTGAAATTGGTAAAGGGCTCGCACAAACTCGGGCGCTTGGATCATGTGCAAGTCACACCTGAGCAAAACTGCGCCGATCCACGGCATATGCCTCGCATAGTGGAGACACACGAGGTCGTCGATTGTGTTTTGGAGCCGGGCGACGCTGTCGTTTTTCACGGCAACACCCTTCACAGATCCGATCAGAACCGGTCCGACAAACGACGTTGGACGCTGCTGTGCTGCTATAACGCCATCAGTAACGACACGGTGACCAAAGACGACGACCGCTACTATGTACCGCTCGACAAAGTGGACGACGGCGCGATCAAGGCGGCCGGCCTAAAGCTTTCCGGAACGGACAATCAGGAACATTTCACCTCGAAACCGTACGTCCCCGACGTCAAGAAAGCTTCGTAAATCTCCGTGAGCAGCAGCGCTCTATTTTCACTGTTTCGGCTACGCGACCTCGAGCTGGCGAACCGAATCGTCGTTGCACCGATGGGTCAATACAGCGCGGAGCACGGCTCGGCGACGGATTGGCACTTGATGCATCTCGGGCAATTCGCGGTCAATGGTGCGGGTCTGCTGATCACGGAAGCAACCGCCGTATCACCCGAAGCGCGCATAACGCCGGGATGCCTGGGTTTATACTCGGACGACAATGAAGCTGCCCTCAGCCGGGTCGTCGCTTTCTGTAAGCAGCACAGCCCAATGGCACTCGGAGTGCAGCTATCGCATTCAGGACGAAAGGGCTCTACCTACGCGCCATCGGCCGGGCGAAACGCAGCGCTGACCGAAGAAGACGGCGCTTGGGAAACACTCAGTTCGGCCGGCATCCCACGGGCTGACGGGTGGCCTGAACCGCGCATTGCCACAGAAAGCGACATTGAGAGCGTTATCTCGGACCACGCGGCGGCGGCGTCACGCGCCGACCGCGCCGGCTTCGACTTGATTGAACTCACCGCAGCGCATGGGTACCTGTTGCAGGAGTTCATGTCCCCCATCGCGAATACTCGAACGGATCGTTGGGGCGGCAGCTTCGAGAACCGTGTCCGTCTTTGCATCAAGACATTCAGCGCTATCCGCCGGGTGTGGCCCGAAGGTAAACCCATTGGCGTGCGCCTCTCGGCCACGGATTATATAGAAGGTGGTTGGAGGCTTGATGAGACGATCAAGCTTTGCGGCATTCTAAAGGACCTCGGCTGCGACTTCGTGACGATCTCAAGCGGCGGATTATCACTCGACCAAAAGGTACCGATCGGCGAGGGACATCAAGTTGATTTCGCCGCGACTGTCCGTCGGGAAACAGGCCTTCCAGTCATGGCTGTCGGGATGATTTTTCGCCCACAACACGCGGAAGACATTGTCGCGAATGGGGATGCCGATTTAGTCGCGTTGGCGCGGGGTATGCTGCACGATCCTCACTGGCCCTGGCGAGCCGCCGCCGCCTTGGACGCGGAAGTGGCCTACCCGCCGCAATATGTCCGCGGTTACCGTTCGCGGTGGTTCCGGGAACAACGGCAGGACTAACCTTCGCACACACGGGTTAACCCCTATTTCGACATGCAGTTTATAGGGAAATCCCTGATATCCGCATGGTTTGGGTTCTGCCAATATTCTGTTGCCATTTCGGAACACTGAAAATTCAAACGACCAAAGCCCCTAATGTCTGGACATTTTACCTCCTATACGTTACTATTTTCCATTGTTTTTCCGGAAACTGGTACACGAACGTACATCCGTCCGAGGCATAAACTGCAATAGAGCCGTCGAAGCATCTCCACATTGAAAGTCTTGGCATGTCCAACATCTCCGTAAAAAATCGAATCTACTTGCTGGTTCTCATCCTCCTCGCCGGATCAATTGCACAGTCAGCAACCGGCATTATCCAAATGAACCAGATCGGCCTCGAAATCACGGAGATCGCCGAAGAAGACATCCCGCTCACGGAAATTGTGACGAAGGTAACGATCCATCAACTTGAGCAAGCCGTCCTATTCGAAAAAGGTTTAGCGCATAT
>JABJCS010000697.1 GCA_018665505.1 Alphaproteobacteria bacterium | reverse complement strand
TTGGCGCAAAAACTGGCAGGCGAAGCCATGACGGTCGTGGGTGACGGGGAACAGACCCGCGATTTCACCTATGTCCGCGATGTCGCCGATGCCTTCTTCACAGTCGCTGGTAGCGACCTTGCGAGGGAGGCGGTTAATGTGGGTTCTGGGGGGACATACAGCATCAATCGCCTGGTGGAATTATTAGGTGGCGAGAAGATACATATCCCGAAACGGCCGGGAGAGCCGGATCAAACCTTCGCGGATGTCTCGCGGATTGAGGAGGCCACGGGCTGGAAGGCTAAGGTCAGTTTCGAGGATGGCGTGGCGCAAATGCTTACTCATATCGAGAACTGGCGCGACGCGCCGGTTTGGACACCGGATACAATCGCGGACGCAACGGCGGGGTGGTTTAAATATTTGTCGAAGTAGGGGCGGGTTCTATCAGATATTGACGGTGCCGGCACCATCCGCTGACTTTACGATTGCTTCGAAGACCTCGATACCATGGATGGCCTCCGCATCGCTCAACGGATAGTTTGATTTTCCGTCAACAGCGTCCGCGAAAGCTTCCAATTCTGCTCGTTCCTTGTCGAATAGCGGATAGTCGATGGTCTCGTGCGGGCCGTCCATCGGTTGGAAGACTAAGGGCGATTCGTCTCGTAGCTCCAACCAGCCCTCAGTTCCGAAAATCTGCAACCGCATGGTGCGCGCCGTAGCGCCAAGAGTGGCGAAACAGGCCGACATGCCACTTTCGAAACGGAAGGTCATCGATGTCGTGTCGTCGATGGGCAGGTCGGTCGCCAGGCGGAAACTTTGGGCGTTTACCGTATTGATCCGGCCGCAAAGGCAGATGAGCAGATCCAGCATGTGAATGCCGATTGGGCTCATTGCGCCAGCGGGCGTCTCGTCAAGGTCGGTGCGCCAGTGTCCGTTGCCGTGACGCAGGCTGGGGTTGCCGGAAAAGTTTGCGTCTGCATGGATTACTTTGCCGATATCGCCGCGCTCGATGCGGCGTTTCATTTCCAATATCGGAGGCAGAAACCGACGGTTATGGCCCAATGCTAGGACAACGCCGGCGTCTCGGGCCGCCTTGACCGAGCTAATCGCGGATGCGGTATCCAAGGTAAAGGGTTTCTCGACGAAAATATGTTTCTTCGCGGCGGCGGCAGCCGTCATTTGTTCGGCATGTTGGGTATGTGGTGTGGCCAAGACAATGGCGTCGACATCGGCGTCACTCAATGCATCGGAATAGTCAGGAGAGAGCGGAATGCCCAGTTTTGCGGCGTAATCCGCGGCATTCGCGGGCGTTCGGGTCACGCCGCGCACGAAGGTAAGTTTTTCGCTTTTGCCTTGAACGGAATCGACCAATACCTGGCCCCACCGGCCCATTCCGATTATGGCGCATTTAAGCATGGTGTTTGTCTGACGCTCAGCTGGCCTTCGCGGCGGCCAAGCGATCCAACTGCGAGCGCAATATCCCGATCAACCCGTCGATACCCCGTTGGCGAAGCACGGCGCCGAATTCTGCTTTTTGAGTGACCAGCATGCTGACACCCTCGACCACGATGTCGATGATCTTATAGTTATCCTTTATATTGCGAACCCGCCAATCCACCTTTAGCGCACGACCGCTGCTGCTCTTGATTTTGGTCCGCACGAAGACATCGGTTTGGCCCGCCTTAATGGTTTTGAGGACATTCACGGTTTCACCTGAATATCCACCGAAGCGAATGGAATAAGTTTTTAGGATCCATTCCTCGAACAGCTGCTGATACTGTTGCTGCTGATCGGCGCTCATTTGCCGCCAAAACTTGCCAGCTGCGAATCGGCCAATTTTTTTCATCGCGAAATCATCTTTTAAGACCTCGCGGAATCGCTTCTCTCGTTCGTCGAGAGATCCTTCCCGATCACGCAATACGGCAATTGCTTCGTCGGCCAAGCCCTGGATGAATTTCGCCGGTTTGTCGCCGCCATCCTGGGCCATCGCCGCGGATTGCGCAGGCAGTCCAAGGGAAATCGCAACTAGATAAACACTTAAGATTACGGGTAATTTTCGAAGAGTCGAAAAAACAGGGATCATCTAAAATTCACCTTAAATCGATAGCGTTTGCGGCCCGAGGATATTGTGTCGTCTCTAAAGACGAAACCTTCGCCAGAAGACGGTCGGCGTAAGCACAATCCCGAGCGCAAGAACAACCAGCGCGAGGGAAACCCACTCGCGCGTTCCAACCTGCTCCCCCAACAATAGGGCGCTGCTGTACACGCCGACGATTGGAATGGCAAGAGTGCTGATCGCGGCGATTGCGGTCGGCAACATGCCGATCAACGTGTACCATAACAAATGGCATACAATCATCGGAACGAAGGCGGAATATAGTACCGCTATCCACGCATTTATGGAGAGAGGTTGGTACTCCACGTTCGACTCGAAGATCAGCATGCCGATCAAGATCGGAACGCCGCCGAGAATGAATTGCCAACCTGTCAGAACAATGACCGGAGTCGTCCATTTTTGTGATTTGATGACCACCGTGCCGGCTCCCCACGAAATGGCGGCGCATAAAATAAGGCCCATGCCGTAGGGCGAGCCGTCGAGGCCGACGAGGTCCTTACCGACTAGAATGAAGAGGCCGCCAAGGCCGATCGCCAGTCCAAGGCATCGAGCCATCGTCAATCGTTCGCCCAAGAAGATCGCGGCGAAGATTGTTGCCCAGAGCGGCATCGTATGCGCGACGACCGCGCCGCGGCCTGCTTCCACCAACAGCAAGCCGAAGGCGACGCACAGTTGAAATCCGGTGATGTTTAATATTGCCGCAATAGCCAGCTTCCCAAGTTCGCCCTTCTGTACGCGGAGGCTATGACCGAAGACGAAATGTGCGATGCTCAGTAATCCCGTCGCACCGCAAACCACGCACAGAACTCGGAAGCTCCATGGCGGAAATTCTGAGACCGCGACCTTTAACGACGGGAAGTTCACGCCCCACAGAACGGTAATGACGGCGATCATTAGATAGGCCGTCGCGTTTGGCCGCGCGGAAGGCTCGGTCGGAGTATCAGACGTCATGGGGTCTATCGTTTCCGGAAGCGGACGTGATATAGCCGCATAACAAGTTTTGCGCCTCGCTACAAACGGGACAGTCCGATGACCGATCTCATGACATCGTTATTACATGAAACCCCAATTGAAACTCACAGGCTGGTTTTCTCCGGCGGAGGAGCGATGACGGGACTTATCATTGTGGATGAAGTCAACGGATTCGCAGCTGTTGGTGGTGGAAATTTGGCGCCGCCGAGCGAGAATGCGCAGGTCACACGGATGATAGACGAAACCGACCGGCTGGCCCGGAGTTTCACGGCGCAGGGTTGGCCGATTCTCGCCTTTTTAGATACCCACGAGCCGGGGAAGCCCGAGCCTCCCTATCCGCCCCATTGCGAAGCGGGAAGCGGGGAAGAAGAGCTCGTCGATCAACTCAAATGGTTGGAGGGCGACGCGAACGCAACGTTGGTTCGAAAAGATTGCATCAATGGGTTTATCGGGGCCATCGGTGCCGACGGTCGGAACGCGGTTGTCGATTGGGTCAATCAAACCGGTGTAGGAGACCTATTGGTCGTGGGGATTTGTACCGATATCTGCGTGATGGACTTCGTGCTAACCATGCTGTCTGCGCGCAATCACACCATGATGCCGCAATGCGAGACGATATCCGTCTATGAAGGGGGCTGCGCGACCTACGATCTGCCGAGAGAGGCGGTGGAATCGCTCGGCTTGCCGGCGACAGCGAGCCATCCGCAAGAACTTACCCATCACATGGGACTGTATTTCATGGCGGCCCGCGGTGCGCGGATCGTCAATGGGGTGGAGGTTGTCTAGCGAGGCAGGGTCAACACGACGCGAAAGCCGTTGCGGTATATGCGGGCATTCGTATTGATCTTGCTGCGGTTGCCGGAGCGCACGAAGCGCGCGATGCTGAT
>JABJCS010000696.1 GCA_018665505.1 Alphaproteobacteria bacterium | reverse complement strand
GGATGAAGGTCCTCGTGACAGGAGCATCCGGTTTCGTCGGTCAGGCGCTCTTAAAGCGCTTGGAACTGGCTGGTCACGGGGTCTCTGCAATCACACGATCCGAAATTGGCGATATCGATGGGAACGCAGTTTGGCAACCGCACTTAGCGGATATCGACGCAATCGTTCATCTGGCGGCACGTGTTCATATCATGCAAGACACGGCAAATGACTCTCTTTCTCTCTATCGGACGGTGAACACGGAGGGCACCATTCGCCTTGCAGAAGCAGCGAGAGAGATGAAAGTTCGTCGGTTCGTATTCGTCAGTTCCATAAAGGTGAACGGAGAGCGATCCGATGGCCATTTAACTGCGCAAGATCCAGCCATTCCTCAAGATCCATATGCGATTTCAAAATGGGAAGCCGAGCGGGCCTTGGCTAAAATGAGCTCCGACTTGGATGTTGTGACGCTGCGCCCGCCCCTTGTCTATGGGCCACACGTTAAAGGCAATTTTCGCCGACTGATCGAAATTGTCGATAAAGGCATACCGTTACCTCTCGCAAGCGTCCACAATCGACGAAGCTTTATCAACCTTGCCAACCTCACCGATGCCATATCCTGGGGTTTGACAGGCCCCACCGGGCTTTACCTGCCGAGCGACAAAGACGACAAATCAACGGCAGATCTCATCCGATCCATTGCACGGGCATTGGGGAAACCGCAGCGCCTTTTTCCATTTCCACCAACGATGCTTACGTTTGCCGGAAAGGTGCTGCGAAAATCCGATGCAATTGATAGGCTTATTGGAACACTCACGGTTGACGGCGCGTTACCGGGTTGGACACCTCCGCAATCATTTGAAACCGGAATTAACCAGACGATCGATTGGTATCGTACCCTTTGAAAACCGGGAATCATATGAGACATCATCTCCAATTTGAGCAATCCGCCGGCCGCACTTGCTACTGCAATACCGTCACTCTATGAAGGCGTTGATGAACATACTCCCAAAAATGAATCGCGCGCGCATTGCCCTCCTCCACGATACGATGATGGCGGCGATATCATTTCCTTTGTCACTGTATCTTCGGGTGGGAGACGTATTTTACATTTTCTGGGGCGATTATATCGTCGAAACAAGTCTCATATTTGCGGCTATTTGTGCCCCGGTCTTCTTATATTCGCGCCTATACAGGGGAATTTGGGGCTACGCTTCAATAGAAGACCTGACCGCGATCACCAAGGCCGTAACCATTGCTATACTGATCTTCCTTCCGGCGTTATTTCTCTTTGCTCGCCTTGAGCAATTGCCCCGATCACTCCCCCTGATTCAATGGTTTTTGTTGATGGCGCTTCTCGGTGGCCCTCGGTTTCTATATCGGATTTTAAAAGACCGTCGGTTGGAGAATATACTCAAGCGGTCTGCGCATCGCAGGGTCCCGGTAATGTTGATCGGCGCTGGTGACTCCGCCGAACTATTCATTCGCCAGCACAACCGAGACCGAAATGCCCCGTACTTGGCCACCGCGATTCTAGATGACAAAGGCGGCCGCATCGGCCGGGAGATTCACGGCGTTCCCATCGTCGCCAGCACGGACGAGCTGGATTCAATATTGCGCGATGGCGCGCATGGCCGGCCTCAAAAGTTGATCCTAACCAATCACAATATGGATGGCGCTGAGGTCAGGCAGATATTCGACTTGGCGGAACAGCACGGCTGCACGTTGTCGCGCTTACCTCGCACGACACAGCTACAAGCAGGCCTAGAAGAAAAAATCGAAACGCGACCGATTATGGTCGAAGATTTGCTCGGTCGACCTCAAACAAAGCTCGACCGTGATGCGATGCGTAAATTGATCGAAAGCCAAGACATATTGGTGACCGGCGCGGGAGGGAGCATCGGCAGCGAACTTGTCCGTCAAATTAGTGACCTTTCACCAGCCTCAATGACGCTCTTCGAGAATTCGGAATACAATCTGTATCAAATCGATCAAGAACTGTCAGGGAGACACCCCCAGATCAAGAGGTTTGCCGTCCTAGGCGATGTGAGGGACGTAGAACGGGTTAATCAAGTAATGATTTCCCATAAACCGACACTCGTCTTTCATGCCGCTGCATTGAAACATGTGCCGATGGTTGAACAGAATCCGGTAGAAGGTGTTCTGACCAATGTCATTGGAAGCCGCAACGTTGCCGACGCATGCGTCGCACATGGCGTCAAAGCAATGGTGTTGATATCGACCGACAAAGCCGTAAACCCCCCCAATATTATGGGCGCCACCAAGCGATTGGCGGAGAGCTACTGCCAAGCCCTGGACATCGATACGGCGAAAACCGACGGTACGCGATTTGTGACCGTCCGCTTTGGAAATGTATTGGGATCGACAGGCTCAGTCGTCCCACTATTCCAAAAACAGTTGGAAGCAGGTGGACCGTTAACCATCACCCATCCGGAAGTGACACGGTTTTTCATGACGATCCGTGAAGCCGTAGAGTTGGTTTTGCAAGCTTCCGCATTGGGAACCGCAGGCGAGCGCAATGCCGGTCGCATCCATGTGTTGGAAATGGGTGCACCGGTGAAGATTTTAGAGCTTGCAGAACAAATGATCCGCCTTGCCGGCTTGCAACCCAACGTAGACGTCAAAATACAAGTCACTGGATTGCGCCCAGGAGAAAAATTGCACGAAGAGATCCTTCACGAAGGTGAGTCCTTGTTGCCGTCCTCACACCCTGGCTTATTATTGGCGGCGCCACGGACAAGTGACCTGAAAGAACTTTGTTCGGCTATTAATCGCTTGGAAGATGCCGCAAGAGGCCGCCACCGCGAAGATACTCTCGAAGCGCTAAGACTATTAGTCCCGGAATATGCGGGACAGAACTCAACAGACGCAGCAATCGTCTAAACATAAAATTGACGAGAATAAATTTATGGTAGATACCCCAATCAAACGCGCACTCCTCTCGGTCACCGACAAAACCGGCCTCGTCGAATTCGCCCAATTTCTCCACGACAATGGCGTCGAGCTTCTTTCCACGGGAGGCACCGCCAAAGCCATCAAAGACGGAGACATTCCAGTCCTAGAGGTTTCGGAATTTACGGGGTCTCCGGAAATTTTAGGCGGAAGGGTAAAAACGCTGCATCCCAAAATTCACGGCGGAATTTTAGCCCGTCGCGATGATGACGGCGATAAATCGGAAATGGCCGAAAATGATATCGAGCCCATCGACCTGATCGTCGTCAATCTTTATGCCTTCGAAGAAACCGCACGAAGCGGTGCGGATTTTGCCACCTGTGTCGAGAACATCGATATCGGTGGACCGGCCATGATCCGGGCCGCTGCCAAGAACCATGCCTTCACGACGATTGTCATCGACCCTCAACAATATCAATCCGTCATGTTGGATATGGAGGCACACAAAGGCAGCATATCATTGGACCTGCGCCGTAATCTCGCGGCGACCGCTTACGCGCGCACCGCAGCATATGATGCCGCCATCGCCAATTGGTTCAGCGAGCAAATTGATGAACCATACCCGGAGTTTTTCGCGTTCGGTGGCCGGCTCCAGCAGACGCTCCGGTATGGCGAAAACCCTCATCAAACGGCAGCCTTCTACACCTCATCTGAATTCCGCCCCGGGGTATCGACCTCTGACCAAGTCCAAGGGAAAGGCCTCAGTTACAACAACCTTAATGACACCGACGCCGCATATGAACTGGTAGCCGAGTTCGAGCGCCCCGCCTGTGCGATCATCAAACACGCTAATCCTTGTGGTGTCGCCGTTGCCGACAGTCTGGAAGATGCTTTCAAGAAGGCCGTGGCCTGTGACCCCGTCAGCGCCTTCGGCGGCATTATAGCGCTCAATCGGTCGCTGGATGCAGCAACGGTGAAAGCCTTGGCTGATTTGTTCGTTGAAGTGATCGTGGCTCCGGAAGCCGATGCGGATGC
>JABJCS010000087.1 GCA_018665505.1 Alphaproteobacteria bacterium | reverse complement strand
GCGAGCGTCAGTCGCGCGCCTTCGGACTGTTCTTTACGCTTAGCGCGGCCTGTGGGATTGCCGCACCGCTGACCTTTGGATTTATGAGCGATATCGTCGGCGTACAATTCACTATGTATGTGATATCGGGCATCGTCTTTTTGACGTTACCGTTTTGCCTGGTTTTAGGACCGATATTGCGGGCCGCCGCCAGTCCGGCGGAATAGGGGAGAGAAGTCATGAAGATCAAATCCGTACGTGCCGATTGGTTGCATGTTCCCATACCTGAACAACAGCAACACACATCCGATTTCGGCAAGACACAGTCCTTTGACAGCACCTTGGTGCGGATCGAGACCGAGGGTGGGCTCGTCGGTTTTGGTGAGGCCAAAGCGGCGGTGGGTAGTGCCGGCACCAATGCGGCGCTTGGTACGATGGTCGAGGAAGAACTCGGACCGCTTCTCGTTGGCGAGGATGCGCGCGATATCTCGCGTCTCTGGGATGTGATGTATAACGGTAGTCGTGCTCACTATGCTATTGATAGAGGACGTGTTTTCCCGGTTTTAGGTCGCCGCGGGCATCTCATTTCGGCGATCAGCGGCATCGATATGGCGCTCTGGGATATCTTGGGAAAATCACTCGGAGAGCCGGTTTGGCGGCTGCTTGGTGGGCGCCGGAAGGATCGCTATCCGGCCTATGCCTCAGGCGGTTGGGCGCCAACTGACCGCATCGTTGCGGAGCTGCAGTCCTTTGTCGATCGCGGTAATTTTAAAGCCGTGAAAATGCGCGTCGGTGCTGGCGACGGCACCCTTGCGCATTCGGTGGCGCGAGTCCGGGCGGCACGCGAGGGATTGGCAGATGACATCGAGATCATGTGCGACGCACACGGAACGTTTAGCGTAGCGGAGGCAAAGCGGTTCTGCCGGGAAGTCGCGGAGTGCAATATTGGCTGGCTCGAGGAGCCCGTGGTCGCCGACGACAAACGTGGCATGGCGGAGGTGCGAGCTTCGACGGATATACCGATCTCCACGGGTGAGAGCGAGTTCACGAGATTTGCCTTTCGCGACCTCGCGGAACTGCGGGCTTGCGATATCTTCCAGCCTGACCTCTCGATTTGTGGAGGCGTTACCGAAGCAATGCGCATTGAAGCCATCGCTAGTGCCTACCAGCTCCGTTATGCGCCGCATCTTTGGGGTGGGGCGCTGACCTTTGCATCCGGATTGCATACGATGGTGGTCGCGTCGACAGGGTTTATCGTTGAATATTCCCTTGGTGCGAACCCGATGTTGCACGAGCTTGCGGTCGAGGATTTCACGATTGTAGATGGAGATCTCGAAATACCTGATCGACCGGGATTGGGTGTGACGGTCGATGAAGATTTCGTGGAGAAATATCGGGTTAAAAATTAGCCCGCCTTTTCTCGTAAAGATTCAACGCCGAAGCTGCGTTTTGGGTTAGGGTGAGGGGGCTAGTTGATGAACTACCGTCCAGCGATATCCTTCACGGTGCCCGCCAACCGGGCTGCCTCCGAGATCATCTCCTTGATGAATTCACCGACGGGGCGGACGTCGTGGATCATTCCACCGATCTGTCCCATCGCGGATTGGCGTTTGTCGTCCTTGTCGGTATTGCGGCCACGCACCACGGCTTTTCGGAACTCTGCCAATTCTTTCTTGCTCGCACCCGATAGGCGGGCGTCTTCGTAGGCTTGTAGCTCGGGCGTCGTCACGCAGCGGACGGTCGAGCCAGTCATGGCCCGGGATATGATCGTATCCGTTTCGCGCATCTTCAGTAATTGTTCGCGTCCCCATACGTTCAGGTCGCTTTCCGCCATGGCCATGAAGCGTGTGCCGATCTGCACTCCTTGCGCGCCAAGCGCGAAGGCGGCAAGGAAGCCACGCGCGTCGCCGATACCGCCCGTCGCGATGACCGGAACTTTCACCGCATCGACGACCATCGGCACCAGCGGCATGGTCGCAATGGTGCCCACATGGCCGCCCGCTTCGGTGCCGGAGGCGACAATAGCGTCAGCCCCTTCGTGCTCCATGCGTTTGGCGAGTTCCACGGTCGGGATGACGGAGACGACTTTAACGCCCGCATCCTTCAGCATCTTTACCGCTTTCTCTCCAGGGTCAGCACGGCCGGTGGTGCAGACTGGAACTCCCGCTTCGATGATGATCCGGGCTCGTGATTCTGTGAAGCCGCGGCCCATGGCGGTGATGTTTACACCAAACGATTTTCCCGTCCGCGCCTTTACGGCATCGATGTCTTCCCAGAGTTTATCTTCCGTGCCGCCAAAGGTGGGAAGTACACCGAGGCCACCGGCTTCACTGACAGCGGCGACTAATTCAGGTCCGCCGCCACCCTGCATCGCTCCTTGGAGAAGAGGATAGCGGATATTCAGAAGATCGCAGACGACGGTGTGAAACATCGTGTGTTCAGAAGGCGGCTTATTCCGCCGCTCCGGACGCGATTTCGGCGGCGGTTTTATCGGCCCCGATGGCAAGGAGTGCGGTTTGGACGATATGGGCGGCGTTGAGCCCGGCGTCGTTATACATCTCGAAGGGGGCGTCCTGATCCAGGAAGCGGTCCGGCAGATGCATCGGACGGATTTT
>JABJCS010000695.1 GCA_018665505.1 Alphaproteobacteria bacterium | reverse complement strand
CTCCTCCTGCACAAGCGCGAACAAGAACGCCTGATGGGCCAGGTCCGACGTGGCGGATATACGCTGGTGCCGGTCCGGCTTTATTTCAATAAACGCGGGATCGCCAAGTGCGAGCTCGGTCTCGCCAAAGGCAAGAAGCAACGGGATAAGCGCCAGACGCAGAAGGATCGTGATTGGCAGCGGCAGAAATCTCGCGTCCTGCAGAGCCGCGATCTGTAAATGGGAACGACCCAATGTCGAATGTATTGAGCGAACAGGAAATCGAAACATTTCGGGATTTTGGATTGCTCTGTCCCAAACGGCTCCTCACGGAAGAAGCCGCTGCGGCCAATCTCGCGGCGCTAGAATCTTACGAAGCGGAAACCGGGGAGCCGGTCAATGGTAGTTGGCGCTATAAATCGCATCTGGTCTTCCCTTGGATCGACAAATTGATGCGGACACCCGGCATCCTCGATGTGGTGGAGGATTTGTTGGGGCCGGACATCATGGTCTGGACGACCCATCTCTATCCGAAAGAACCGGGCGACGGACGCTTCATCTCGTGGCATCAGGATTCCGCGCATTGGGGGCTCGACAGTAATAAGATTCTGACCGTTTGGATCGCGCTGACGGAAGCGAATGAGGCCAACGGCTGCATGCGCATGCTGCCGGGCAGTCACCAGGGCGGCATCGCGCCGCATCGCGATACTTGGGATCCGAACAATATCCTCACACGGGGGCAAACCATCGACGCTGAAATTGACGAGTCCCGGGCCGTCTGGACAACGCTGCGGCCAGGAGAAGCGTCACTACATCACGTGGATATGTGGCACGCCTCAAAACCGAACGAGACGACGGACCGGCGGGTAGGCCTGGCCCTGCGTTACATCACACCGGAAGCGCGCCAAGAGCGGGTCGAGACCGATTTCGCAACCTTGGTGCGCGGCGAGGACCGTTTCGGTCATTTCCAATCAGAAGCGATGCCGCAGGCGACAATGCATCCAGACGCCGTCGCGGAACACCAACGCATCGCCGATATTCAAGGTCAGATTTACCTGAAGGGTACCGACCGCGAAGGTGTCGGCGGTCTGGTCGAGACCAACGAGGCTCGTGGCGAAAGGTGAGACTTCGAACGAAATGCGCGCCTACTTCACCGTAAGGCCGGAATCGACTGGGAAGACCTGACCCGTCACCAGGCGCGATTCGTCCGACGCCAGGTAGACCGCCATCTGCGCAATATCGATGGCTTCACCGAAGCCAAGGACGTGCATCTTCTCTAGTTTGTCCCGAAGCTTATCGTCGCTGAACAGGCCCTTGACCCGCTCCGTCATGATCACTGTGGGCGCGATGGCGTTGACGCGGATATTATCCGGTCCGTAATGCACCGCTGAGGAGCGGGTAATGGCGGCGATCCCGCCTTTAGCTGCCGTATAGGCGTCGCGGCCCGGAAACGCCATCAGCGCCACCACCGACGACATATTGATGATCGATCCACCGCCGGCTGCCCGTAGCGCCGGAATTGCGTTCCGGCAGCAAACGAAGGTGCCGTATAGATCGAGCTTGATGGCGCGCCAGAATTCCTCGTCCGGCACCTCGTCGATCGGCCCATCCGCATTGGTCGAGCCGCCCGCGTTATTGTGCAAGATGTCGAGCCGTCCAAATTTCTCCGTCGCTGCCGCCACGGCCGCCGCGACACTGTCGCTTTCGGTGACGTCGGTGCGCACGAAGACGGCCTGGCCGCCGCTGTTGCCGGCACTCTCGTTTGCGACTTCGGCGGTTTTCTCGCCTTCGGTGTCGTCGATGTCGGCGACAATGACGTTCGCACCTTCTTCCGCAAACCGCGTCGCCGTTGCCCGGCCAATTCCGCCGCCGCCACCCGTCACCAACGCCACTTTACCGTCGAGCCTATTCATCGTCCGTCCTCCGCCGTTGCCATATCGGATAGGAAACTGAGGCGAATTGCCGGTTGGGCCAGGGCTGTCTTCCGTACTCGCTTTTCGGGCCAAAGCGCGTATTATTACAACAGGGAGAATTGCCATGCCTGATGAAGTACGTACCAGCGCAGAGACCGATGATCATCTGATCCGTGACGCTGCCTACGAGACGGTCTCACGGGATGATTTCCGCGCGATGGTCGATGTTGATCGATACGACAATCGCTCGCACGATTTCGACGAGATTATCTCGGCGACCCACGATCATTTCTGGGACCCGAACGACAAGAATTATGTCGATTTCGATCAGCCGTTCGACATGGAGAAAGAATATCTCATGCCGCCGGAGCGCATTCAGGAATTGCGCGGCGCGGTACTCGACCGCCTCGATGAGGGCCAACAGATCAAGCTCGGCAATGAGATCATGCGTTGGCAAATCTCGAATATCATTCATGGTGAGCAAGGGGCGCTAAACTTGTCGACCGGCCTCGCCGATATTCTGTTGGATGCGGGCGCGCAGGAATATGCGACCAATCAGGCCCGTGAAGAGGCCCGCCATGTCACCGGATTTTCCTATTACATGAAATCTCGCTGGGGCACTGCCTACCCCGTTGGCGAGGTCTTGGGAGATTTGCTGGAGGGCCTGATTAAGACGCCGGTCGTCTATAAAAAGCTCGTCGGCATGCAAATGCTTTTGGAAGGGCTGGCGATGGGCGCGTTCGCGAACCTTCACAAACATGCGCGCGACCCGGTGTTGAAGCGTCTCGTGCAACTGGTGATGACGGATGAAGCCTTTCACCATAAATTCGGCAAGATTTGGGCTGATAAGACGATCGTGAATCTGTCTCCGGACGAGCGCGACAAGGTCGAAGATTGGGCGGCGGGGTGCTTTGAATCTCTATTATTCAACCTGGTTAACGTGCGCCAAAAACGCGTCGTCTACGCGCAATTCGGCCTCGATTGGGAATGGGTACGCGATGCCGTGCGCGAGACCTATAACGATGATGAACGCCGCAACGAGTTGAAGGACGGCAATAATGTCTTCCGCGTGCTTGCCAAGACGTTGATCTCGGCGGGAATCATTACCGACCGGACCGCGCATGTGTATGCGGGCTGGGTCAATATGAAGGAACTAGAAGCGGAAGATCACGAAATTCCGGGTGCTGCGGCAGTCATCGAGGGTATCGAAGATCTGCGCCGCATCAACGCCAATCGCAAGGTGATCGGCCAGAAATTCTGATCAATCGAGCCGTTCGCGGATTAAACGGAACACGTCGTGGAACATCTCCGTCGTCAGTCGGCCGGTGTTCGTGTTGTAGCGCGAGCAATGATAGCTGTCGATCAACAGCGGGCCGTCCGGCAAGTCATGGGCAGCGGCATGACCAAATTTATAAGCGCTTTGTTTGTGCCCTAACGTCCGGATTACCGAATTATGTGCGATGGAACCCAACGCCAGGATTATCCTTAGCTGGTTCATGGCGGCAATCTCGTCGATCAGAAATGGTCGGCAGGTATTGATTTCTGCGCCGACCGGTTTGTTCTGCGGAGGCACGCATCGCACCGCGTTCGTGATCCGGCAATCGCGCAATTCGAGACCGTCATCCGGTCGCGCGCCATAGGTGCCCGTCGCAAATTCAAATGTAGAGAGTGTCGGATAGAGCAAATCGCCCGCGTAATCGCCGGTGAAGGGGCGTGCTGTCCGATTTGCGCCCTTCAGCCCCGGCGCGAGCCCAACGACGAGCATCCGCGCGTCCAAAGGTCCGAAACTATCGACCGGCGCATTGTGGAAATCCGGATATGCATCGCGGTTTTGTAGGCGAAATTCGACCAGGCGAGGGCAGAGCGCGCAGTCGCGACCTGGGAGTTCCAAGGACATGGCTCTTGGAAATCAAACGGTTTCGATGATCGGTTCGTCGTCGTAGTCGTCGTAGAATTCGTCCTCGAGATCGTCATCTTGGTGGTTGTCATGATCTTGGCGCGGCTGATGCGCGCGGCTGATCTCGGAGGCGAGATCCTGCAATTCGATGAATTGGTCGGCTTGGCGGCGCAATTCGTCCGCCGCCATCGGTGGTGAGGACTTAACGGTGCTGACGACACTGACCTTGACGCCTTTGCGTTGCACAACCTCGACGAGGCGGCGGAAATCGCCGTCGCCCGAGAACAGAATGACGTGATCCAAATGCGGTGCCATTTCCATCATGTCGATGGCCAGTTCGATATCCATATCACCTTTGATCTTACGGCGGCCGAAGGAATCGGTGAATTCCTTGGTCGGCTTCGTCACCATGGTGAAGCCGTTATAGTCGAGCCAATCGACCAAGGGTCGAATTGGTGAATATTCCTGATCTTCCACCAGCGCGGTATAATACAGCGCACGGATGAGGCGGCCGCGTTTCCGGAATACTTCAAGTAATTTCTTGTAATCGATATCGAAGCCCAACGCCCTTGCGGCCGCATATAGGTTTGCCCCATCGATGAATAATGCGATTTTCTCGTCGTTGTGAATATCGATAGCCATTGAATATTGTCCGTTACAATCCGGTAAATAAAATATGATGACCCGACTCAGTTTGCTGACTGTCGGGGCCGTATTTTCTTGTTCTTATTACTTAGGCGGCGCTTGAACACACTGCAAGAGGACGGTGCAAATTATTAGCTAATCACGCCGCATAAGCCGTTCAAATTTCTTATGGAAATGGCGTCGCATCGCCATTTTTACCTTGTATCGGCAGGTTTATTACATATATTCACGCATCAATTCAGCACAATTAGCTTATGAGAGCGAGCACCCATGGCCCGTGTCACCGTCGAAGATTGCGTCGAGCGCATTTCCAATCGTTTTGAACTCGTCATGTTGGCGGCCAAACGCAGTCGCGAAATTTCGTCGGGTTCCGTCCTGACCGTTGAGCGGGATGATGATAAGAATCCCGTTTGCGCTTTGCGGGAAATCGCGGATGAGACCGTGCCGTTGGATGAATTGCGCGAAGAACTGGTCCGAGGCCTGCAAAAGCATATCGAGGTCGACGAGCCCGAGGAAGATGACGAAATCGAGATGATGACCGCTGCCTCCTTGGCCAACGAAGCGGGTATGGATGTCGCGGTTTCAGGCTCCAGCAGCATCGACGATAAGAACACCGACTACAGTTCGGAAGATATCATCGACGACTAGTTGTTCGATCGGGCTGCGTTGAGGTAACCTGAAGGGCGCCACGGCGTCATGCCGAAGGAGATGGCCGGCATGATGCGACAGTTCCAATTGGTTGAGAAAGTTCGGGGTTACGATCCAGGCGCGGATGAGGATGCACTCAATCGCGCCTATGTTTTTTCCATGAAGGCACATGGCAGCCAGCAGCGCGCGTCAGGCGACCCGTATTTCTCGCATCCTGTTGAAGTCGCAGGCATTCTATCTGAGAAAAAGCTGGATACCGCGTCCATCGTCACGGGTCTTCTGCATGACACCGTAGAGGACACGGTTGCGACCTTGGAGGATATTGAGCGTCTATTCGGAGACGAGGTGTCTCGTTTGGTCGACGGTGTGACCAAACTTGGTCAGCTGGAACTGCAATCGGATCAAACGAAACAGGCGGAAAATTTCCGCAAGCTGCTTTTGGCGATGTCGGAAGATATCCGCGTCTTGCTGGTGAAGCTGGCCGACCGGCTCCACAACATGCGGACCTTGTTTTATATCACCAATCCGGAAAAGCGCGTACGGATAGCGCGCGAGACGATGGATATATACGCACCGTTGGCGGAGCGAATTGGAATTCGCGATTGGAAAGACGAGTTGGAAGATCTCGCTTTTCAGGAGATGAACACGGATGCGCGGGCATCGATCGTGAATCGGCTGGGGTTTTTGCGCGAACGTGGCGATGATCTTGTCGGACTCGTCGTCGAGGAGTTGAAGGAGACGCTCGCCGAAGAGGGGATTGTTGCCAAAGTCTTGGGCCGCGAGAAGAAACCGTATTCCATCTGGCGGAAAATGCAGCGCCGGGATGTCGAATTTGAACAATTGTCGGATATCGTCGCGTTCCGAATTATTGTTGAAGATGTGGAGAGTTGTTACCGGACACTGGGAGTGATCCACAGTCAATATCAGGTCGTGCCGGGCCGGTTTAAAGATTACATCTCGATCCCGAAACCGAACGGCTACAAATCGATTCATACCGGCGTGATGGGGCCGCAAAGCCAGCGGGTTGAGGTGCAAATCCGAACCCCTGAAATGCACGAGGTGGCTGAGCTCGGTGTGGCCGCGCATTGGCAATATAAGCAAGGCGTGCCCGGGCCGTCGAAGGACGGCATGCAGTACCGTTGGCTGCGCGAGCTGTTGGAAATACTGGAACATGCTGCGGAGCCGGAAGAGTTCCTCGAGCATACCAAGCTCGAGATGTTTGCTGACCAAGTCTT
>JABJCS010000694.1 GCA_018665505.1 Alphaproteobacteria bacterium | reverse complement strand
AGGAATCGACGACGGGTTTCGACAATGAGGTTTCAAGCGTTCTGGAGACGGTGACGTCCGCCGCTACTGAAATGGAAGCGACGTCGCAGACGATGACGGAGACCGCCGAGCAAGCCAGCCATCAGGCCGGGACCGTGGCATCCGCGTCAGAGGAGATGACGATGAACGTGCAAACCGTGGCGTCTGCCGCGGAAGAGCTCTCCGGTTCAATCGATGAAATCAGCAGCCGGGTACAAGAATCCAGCGCTATTACCCGATCCGCGACGGTGACCGCGAATGACACGCAGGAAAAAGTTCAAGGTCTGTCTTTGGCGGCGGATCGGATCGGAGAGGTTGTGCAACTGATTAACGATATCGCCGAGCAAACCAATCTTCTGGCGTTGAATGCGACCATTGAAGCGGCCCGTGCAGGGGATGCGGGCAAGGGATTCGCCGTTGTCGCAAGCGAAGTAAAAAGCCTGGCCAACCAAACAACGCAAGCGACCGAAAGCATCAGCCAACAAGTGACGGCCGTAAAGTCAGCGACACGCGAAGCTGTCGGTTCCATGGAGGAAATCGTCGACGTGATCAATCGGATCAATGAGATCGGTGGCAGCATTGCGGCGGCAGTCGAAGAACAGAGCGCCACGACCGGAGAGATTGCCCGGAACGTGCAAGAGGCCGCTGCCGGATCGCAAGAGGTGGCATCCAGTATTTTGAAGGTAAACGAGGCTGCGAGTGAGTCGGGCGCGGCCGCCGGGCAGGTCTATTCCGCGTCGAGCGAACTATCACGCGAAGCTGAACACTTGCGGACCCTCGTGCAAACATTTCTGGAAGAGGTGCGGGCCGCGTAAGCGATCCTTTAACGGGGGCTGAATATCCGGAAGGTGCAATCCCCGAAAGCGCAAAGGGTACCGTCCTCGTCGGTGACGGTGCAGGATGCGAAGAAGATCCGTTTTCCCGAACGCCGGACGTGACCTTCAGCAACCAGCCTTTTGCCAGATGGCTGCCCGGCGAAGTTAACGTTCATGGAGATGGTGGCGCAGTCGTTGCGCGGCTCACCCGTCTTCGCGAAAGTGCCTGCATAGGCTGCGGCGGAATCGATCAAGATCGCGAAGACACCGCCATCGACCGCGCCGCTGCGGTTAATGTGCTGTTCGCTGAGTTCGACGGTGAGTTTGCAATATCCTTCCCGCCATTCCTCGGTGACCTGGCCGATGTGGCGCGAGAGATTTCCGACTTTATGTTCAATGGCCATTCCGCTCGCCTTCATAAGATTGTGATGTGGATCTGCTCGAAGCGATAGCAGTTTTACGGCTATCGGCTATAGAGTATAGGGCGAGGGGCCCGACGAAGGACCATATTGATGGCCGACGTAAGAAAACGTTTATTCGAGTGGGAGTTTGATTCTCCGGTCGAGAAGGTGTGGCCGGTATTGGCCGATACCGCGCGGTTTAATGAAGCCGCCGGTTTGCCGAAGCACGACATCATTGAGACACCGCGCGCCGACGGTTCCGTTGAATATCTCGGACGCACCAAGATGGGACCGACCGAGTTGGAATGGGAAGACCATCCCGTCAATTGGGTCTATGGACGATGGTTCGAGCACCGGCGGACTTTTCGCAAGGGACCTTTAACGTCGCTGGTGGCTCATTTGGCTTTCACACCGTCGCCAACAGGGTGCCGGGGTGAATATTCATTACAGGCGGAAGCCGCGAATTTGATCGGTCGAACCTTATTGGCGACCGGATTTTTTGCTTCGGCGGAGCGGGATTTTGGCCGCCTGGCGGCTGACGCGCGCGAGTTCGCTGCAGGGCGCTCGGACCGAGAGTTCGAGGTTCCGACGCCGGAATTGAGCGCCGGTGCCCAAGGCCGCGTATCGGCGCTGGTCGCGGAGATTGAGGCAACATCTTACGGCAATGGATTGGCGCAGTGGATCGCCGATTACGTGGTCGGTCGCCAAGAGGTTGACGTCGTGTCGATCAGGCCACTCAAGTTGGCGCGTCTATGGGGGATACCTGAACGTGAGACCATAGAAGCCTGTCTACAGGCGGCGAAGGCGGGCTTACTTGGGATGCGTTGGGATTTGCTTTGTCCACGATGTCAGGTCGGCAAGCAATCGACCTTGGCGCTAGACCAATTGCCGACCGGTGCGCATTGCCCAAGTTGCAATATCGATTACGGGCAGAATTTTTCCGAAAACCTCGAGCTGGCATTCCATCCGTCCCGGAGTATTCGATTGGTGGACGGGCGTGAGTATTGCCTATTCGGACCCATGAGCACACCGCATGTAAAGGTACAGTTGACCGTGGAACCGGGGGAGAGCCGGTCTGAGGCAATCGATTTGACGCCAGGGACATATCGTCTGCGGACCTTGGAGCCAGGTGACGAAGTTTCGGTGCAGTTCGAGACCGGTGGGTTTCCCGAAGTCATTGCCGAAGGAGATAGGTTAGGGGCCGGAGAACCAGGGGAGCCGGGAGCGGTAACATTTCACAACCGCTCGGCACGTCGGCTGACTTTCATGATTGAGGAATTGGGTTGGCGCAGGGATGCGTTGACAGCGCATAGGGTGACGACCTTGCAGGCGTTTCGCGACCTGTTTGACGAGCAACTCCTGCGGCCGGGCGACGATGTTGATATCGATCACGTCACCATCATGTTTACCGACCTAAAAGGTTCGACCGCGTTATATGAAGCGATCGGCGATTCCCAAGCTTATCATCTGGTACGAGAGCATTTCGCGGTACTGGGCAAGGCAGTGCGCGAGAACAACGGCTCTATTGTGAAGACCATCGGCGATGCGATCATGGCGTCATTTGCTGATCCGTTAGATGGATTGAAATGCGGTATTCAAATTCACCGTGATTTTGAGATTTTTAATGCCAATTCGGGCCGGGTGCCGGTCACGATCAAGCTCGGACTGCATGTCGGGCGTTGTATTTCAGTGACGCTGAATAACCGTCTCGACTATTACGGCTCGGCCGCTAACAAGGCGGCTCGCTTGGAAGGACAGAGCCTTGGCGGCGATATCGTCTTTTCGGAAGAATTCGCCCGTGATCCCGCTGTTGTCCCACTAGTAGCGGAATTGAAAGCGGAGTGCGATGAAACTGCCCTCAAAGGATTCGAAGAACCGGTACCGTTCTATCGGGTTTCCCAAGATACGCTATTGGCGTGGCGACGATAGCAATCAATTTCAGTTTATTCTAAGTCGCTGGCTCAAACTGGCCATATACCGGCTCCGTAGCCGGTATATGGCCAGTTTTCTCTATAAGTTTCGATAGGTTTACTCTGCGGCCTGGGCGCCGATTTCTTCGTGATAGACGCGCTTGATCGTATCCAGGTTCACACCTTCGATGCGGACCAGTTTGGTGGCGCCTGCGCGCCGCGGTGCATGCAAATCACCGACATTATAGAGATGCGCATCACCCGGCTTCAGGGTGTAGCTGCGGGTCGCCTTGCAGGTGCCGGAATCGTCTTCGGAGGCCGGGGCATCGATAAATTCATAGTCGAACATTTCGGTTTGACCCGCGACCTGTCCGTAGATGGCCCAATGCGCGCCGTGTGCATGCGGCTTGGACATGGCTTCGCGCTTATAGACGTGCGAGCAAATCGCAAAGCCCAGCTCGTCGTCTTCGTATAGGATCGAGCGCGGCGCATCGTTACTGTCGGGGAAGTTTTCCGCGACGAAAGTTTCATCGACCAAGACTTGGGTCAACAGCGTGCGGACTTTCTCGCGTCCGGCCACGCCTGAATCGTCGGCCAAAATGTCATGGCATTCGCTAGCGAACTTCTCAAGTGTGTAGCCCATCGCAGACCTCGTTCGGTTGTTTGTTTGGTTATCTATCAGGATAGCGTGACTTTGCGCGATGAAAAACCTCTGAAATGCGCCACATTGTCTCATGGGCAATCGATCAGGGAGTGATGCCGTGGCCGCGGAAGAAATTGGAAACAGAGAAAGTAGCCGTAAGTTATTGGAAAAAAGGCAGGAATTTATATCTGGAATCATCGATTCCGGACGACCGGAGGCGGTGGCTAAGCAACATCGCGGTGGTCGCATGACTGCCCGCGAACGTATAGATGCACTCTGCGATTCAGATAGTTACCGGGAAATTGGTGATTTGGTGGAGCCGGTACGCGACACGTCCTTCAATGCCGGTTTGGTGGCTCCCGCTGATGGTGTGGTCATCGGGACGGCGAAACTGGATGGGCGCCATGCGATGGTGACGGCCCATGATTTTACCGTGCTTGGCGGCAGCACCGGTGTTGTTGGGGCGGACAAGACCAATCGGGCTGTTGCGTTGGCGACGGAGCGCGGCATTCCATTGGTGATGCTGTTGGAAGGTGGCGGCCATCGAATACAGGACGGCCAAGACTCGCGCCATTTCGCACCTACGACCGGTGTGTTCGAGGGCATGGCTCGCTTGTCCGGTTGGGCACCGTTTGTGACCGCGATGATGGGGGTAGGGTTTGCCGGGCCGACGAACTATTCCTCGATGGCGGATTTCGTCGTTATGATTCGGGGGCAGTCGACGATGGGTTTGGCGGGGCCAGTGTTGGTGAAGGCTGGCACCGGAGAGGAAATCGACAAGGAATCCCTCGGCGGAGCGTCGGTACAGGCGGATAAAAATGGTTTGGCCGATTTGGCGGTCGACAGTGAAGCTGAAGTATTCGAAGCCATCCGAAAGTTTCTCTCTTATCTACCGTCGAACTGCCGTGAGCCGTTACCGATTAGCGAGACAGGCGGGCCGTCCGGCGGGGATGCCGAGGACCTCTTGGATATCGTGCCATCGAATTTGCGGAAGCCCTATGACGTCCGAAAGGTCATTGAAATTATTGCTGATAAAGACAGTATTTTCGAAATGAAACCGACCTTTGCGAGCAATATTGTGACTAGCTTGGCACGTCTCAATGGCCGCCCCGTTGGCTTTATCGCCAATCAACCGATGAAGATGGCGGGAATGTTGGATGCCAAGGCTTGCGAGAAATCAGCTCGTTTTATCGCGTTCTGCGATGCCTATGGTATTCCGCTGGTGTTCTTGGTCGATGTGCCGGGGTTCGCAATTGGATCGTCCGCGGAAAGCTCCGTTCTGGGCCGGAAAAGTGGCAGGGTATTCTATGAATTGGCTCATGCGACCGTGCCGCGGATTTCGATCGTGATGCGAAAGGGCTATGGTGCCGGATATTTCGCCATGGCGGGGGGGCGTAGCTTCGACGCGGACGCTTGTATCGCGTGGCCGACGGCGGAGATCTGCGCGATGTCGGTGGAAGGTGCGGTGGATGTCGCTTATCGCCGTGACTATGAATCAGCCGATGATCCGGTGGCTCGGAGGCAGGAACTGATCGATATCTTCAAGGGGCAATTGGGCGCCTTGCGGGCGGCGGAGCATTTTGGCCTCGACACGATCATCGATCCGCGTGAGACGCGGGACTTCCTGATCGACACGATTGCCACGTGTCCGGCTCGACGGCAGAGCAAGCATCCGCCGAAGTATCGCTCGATCTCGCCGATTTAGGGATAACCCGGAAACAGCCTAATAAACGTGCTGCCCACCAGTCACGAATATCTCTGTCCCCGTTACGTAACTGAAGTCGGGTGAGCAAAGCTGATAGACGCAACCGGCCACTTCTTCGGGCGTTCCCATGCGATGCATCGGTATGCGGTTGATTAACGGCTCGTACTCCTCGCCGATCATCTCGGTTTCGATCTCGCCGGGCGCCACGGCATTGACCCGAACGCCGAGCTCCGCGAATTCGACGGCGAGCTCGCGGGTGAGGGCCGAGAGAGCGGATTTCGATGTTGAATAGGCTGAGCCCGCAAAGGGGTGAATGGCATGGCCGGCGATCGAGGTGATGTTCACGACGGCACCGCCTTCGGCCTTCGCACCTCGGCTGAGGGCAGAGGCAAAGCCGCGACATAACATGATAGGAGCAAAAAGGTTCAATTCGTAGACCTGCCGCCAGCCGTCGATATCGCCGTTCAGGCAACCCAAGCGCTCATTGAATGACGTTTTGGGAGAAACAGCGGCATTGTTGACGAGCGCATTCAACGGCGCGTCGCCGATCACTTCATTGGCTTGTTCGATAAAAGCTTTGACGGAGCCTTCGTCGCCAAGATCAGTCGGAATGTGAATGGCCCAATTTGGGTCGCGTTGGCAGGCCTCGGGCACGGCGTCGCGCGAACAAGTGATAATGCGCCAACCCTCGCTCGAGAACCGCATGACTGTGGCGTGGCCGATCCCTCGGCTCGCACCGGTTAAGACGACAGTTTTCAGTGTTTCCGACATAGCCGGATACTATCCGAATGTGACGGCAAAGACAGCCCGGAACATGTTCTATAGGTTCACCGAACGTCAGCGACCTGGAAGGTGCGCAGAACGCCGTCATGTTCGGTGACAGATACATATTCGCCTTGTTGGAACAGGTGATCATCGAGCCGGAAGAGTGGCTCGTCATCGTCCTCCTCGTCCGGATTGTAGTCGAATATCCAGCCCTGCTCGGTGTGAACGAGCAGGCCGTTCTCGTCATCCTCGTGGCGCCAGAAGCGTCGGACCGTGCATTTGTCGGCGTTGGCCGTCCACCCATCAGCATCAATGTGTCCGTCGTCGGTCAAGGGTGTCACAATTTCATAGCCGAATTCGCTGCTGCCTTCTGGAAACTCGGGGCACCGGGCAAGTTCCAGGCGAACTGTTTTCAAGGTCATATTACTCTCCATGGGTCTTAGTGGACTAGAAGGACGGGAACTTCGGTATAGTCGAGGATGTCTTGAGTGACACCGCCGAGAACTTGTTCCCTAAGCCGGCTGTGACTGTATGCCCCCATGACCAGCAAAGCCCCATCATGTCGCCGGGTGTGTTGGATCAGAATGTCGCTTATCTCTTCATTACCCGCATCGATGACCGAGGTGTCGGCTACAGCACCATGGGCATTAATCCAGTCAGCGATCGGCTCTAAGTGTAGTGTGTCGTCGGCGTGGGTTTTGATACCGGCAACAGTAACGGAATCGGCAACTTCGAGGAGCGGCATCGCGGCGGCGGTAGCGCGCGAGGATTCGACACTGTCGTTCCAGGCGACAATGACCTTGTTCGCAATATTTTCCGATACCTTCTCGGGGACGAGCAGAACGGGGCGACCGCTGCCCATTAAAACCGCTTCGATATCAGCTGCAATACCGGCATCGTCCTCCGAGGCGGGGCCGCGCACGACGATCAAGTCACAACGCCGCGCGTGAGTGGCCAAGAGACCGTCGCGGTCGCCGGAGGCTTCGATATACGACGGGGCAACTCCGCCCGGTAACGCGGCTTTATCGGCCCAGGTGCGAAACGCTCTTTCCGCCTTTTTCGCGAGGCTCTCCGCTTCCGCCTCAATCCGGTCGAGAATTTCTTCGATAACTGCACCCGACGCGGTGTCGCCGAGGAACGGTAAAGCGGCGTCGCCGGAGGATCGCACATGCAATCCAGTGATCCGAGCACCAAGTTTATTGGCCATGTAGGTTGCAGCATCAAGTGCTAACGCATCGCCGTTATTCCCTGTTAAAGGGACAAGAATTTTTCGAATGGACATAAAGTTACCCCGCCTTTCATAGCGCTAGTCTGTTGACAATGGATAGCAGCTCAATCCGGGGCGGGCTTTGACCTAGGTCAAAATTTT
>JABJCS010000693.1 GCA_018665505.1 Alphaproteobacteria bacterium | reverse complement strand
GAGCGGATATCTGCCTTATTGGATGCGGTCTATGCGGATTTCACCGGCAAAGCCGCATCGGCACGAGGGTTCGATGGAAATCAAATCGACGCCGTCGCACGCGGTCGGATTTGGACGGGAGCCGCTGCGAAAGAAGTTGGTCTCGTCGATGGAATTGGTGGATTGGAGATGGCGTTCGGAGAAATTCGGACATTGTTGAAGCTAGCGCCGGAAGAGCCGTTGGAAGTTGTAGAGCTTCCCAAACCGTCGCGCCTTGAGGAAGTTCTGAAAGCGTTCAGAAAACAAGGCTTCGAAGTGGACGCGACGTTGGCGGCTATACGCGCAACGTTGACCCCGACATCGTCGGTTGTAATTAAAGCTGTGGCCGATCGGCTTGAAATCATAACGCCACCGACCGGCATTCTGCAGATGCCCGCCTGGCGAATGGCGCGTTAACGCCAGTTTTCCCGCAATACCTCTCGGTGAAGGGCGAGCCATTGTAAGGCTATAATCGTCAACGCGTAGCCGAATTTGCCTTCATTCAGAGACTGCATGCAGGTATTGAAATCAACAATTTGAACTTCGGTTTCTTCGTGTTCCATCGCGTTGCCACCTCGATTTGCGACTGCCGAGGCATCGACTTTCGCGCAGAACACGGCGACTGTTTCATTCACGCAGCCGGGACTTACCATGTAGTCGCAGATAGAAACCAATTCGCCTAATGCGCATCCAGCTTCTTCAATGGCTTCGCGACGGACGGTTTCTTCCGGTGTTTCGCCTTCGTCGCATATGCCGGCAATCGGTTCTAATTGCCACGCGTTTTCGCTACCGAGATATGCACCTGGCCTGAACTGTTCAACCATGACGACCGCGTCTTGGATCGGGTCATAAGGCAAGACAGCTGCAGCGGGGCCGCGCTCGAATATTTCACGTTCGACCGCGCCGCTCCATTCTCCGTTGTGTCTGCGATATCTGTAGACGAGCTTTGTCAGGCGGTTGAACCCGTCAAACAGCAGTTCACGATTGAGAATTTCAAGCTTGCTGTTCGTCACGAAGTTATCACCGCACGAAATGGCGGTTGGACAAGGCATATTGCGAGTAATGTTTCGGCTCGTAGAAAGCGATATGAGCGCCGGCATTCTCGAGTTCGAACGGAACGAGGAGAAATTCGTCAAGGGCGTCCAGAACCTGCTGATGAAGGCCAGGTTCTACGTAAAAAATCATAAAGCCGCCACCGCCGGCACCCAGTAATTTGCCGCCGAGCGCGCCCGCGCCAATGGCTTTTTCGTACATGTCGTCCACAACGGAAGTAGTGATCTTATTGCTGATGCTTTTTTTCAGCAGCCACGATTCGTGTAAGAGGCGTCCGAAATCATTGAGATCGCCTGTACCCGCGAGAATTTTGGTAGCTTCTGATACCATATCTTGAATCTCCCGCATGACCTGTTCTTTCTGTGGTATTGCTTCAATCTGGCTCTTGGCTACGTCAGACGCGGTTCGGGATATGCCGGTATAGATTAGCATCAGGTGGTGCTGAAACAATTCCTTGCGCATCGGCTCCATCGGAATGGGATTAACCCGAAAGGCGCTGTCCGGATCAATTTCGACGACATTCAAGCCGCCATATGCCGTCAAAATCTGATCTTGAATTCCGACGTCTTCCTTGAGTAGTGATTGCTCCAAATGAATGGCTTGACGTGCGAGTTCGCCTTTTGTCATCATTTTGCCTTGTAGCGCATGAAGCGCGTGCAGAATGCCAACAGAAAAGGAAGAACTTGACCCTAATCCGGATCGTGCCGGCAAGTCCCCATCGTGATGGATTTCCAAGCCTTGTTTCACGTCCATATAGCGAATCGCTTCGCGGACCGCGGGATGGACAATCTCATCGACATGGTTCACATGCTCGACCTGGGACCAAACAATTCGGTGACGATACTCAAAGAACGGCGGTAACGTGCGGCAAGTAATGTAGCAGTAGCGATTGATCGTCGTTGCGAGGACAGCTCCGCCGTGTTCCTGGAACCAAACCGGATAATCGGTGCCGCCACCGAAGAATGAAATGCGATAAGGTGTCGAGGTGATGATCATGTTTTTCTTCTGTTGGGGCGGATTGCCCGCAGCTTGGAAGTTCGATGTTTCAAAGCTAAATTAAATTTGGGTCGAATTCGACCAAAGAATAACCCAAGGACGAAATGAATGCTGCTCGCTACCCCCACCGCTGAGGCGGAGAAATCGCAGAGACAAGTCCATGTGAATGGCCATGATTACATATTGCGCGAATATGTCGGCAACATGCCGTTGCGCGGCAAATACGTTGAAGGCAATGAGAAAAACGACAATGGCATGCCGCAAGGTTTCCTGGTCTACCAGCCACCTGGGTCGGTTACACCGCCGCATTTTCACGAGACAAACCAGTTTCAAGTTTTCGTCGACGGCTCGGGAAGTATGGGCAAATACGCTGCCGCTCCATTGACGGTGCAATACGCCAACGGTCACACTCCATATGGACCGATCGTCGCGGGCGAGGAAGGGGTTCGCTATTTCACGTTGCGTCAGCAATGGGACCCAGGTGCTAAATACATGCCGCAGTCGCGTGGTAAGCTGCAAAAGGGCAATCAACGAACCCGCATCAAGGCGAATATTCCAGTCTACAGTGATGGCGAGCGCGCGGAGCGTCAAACGGTACGGGTGGAGAGTATCTTCGAGAGCGAGTCAGATGGTCTGTCGGCGGGGATATATTACCTCGGCGAGTGTGACAGCCATACATTACCTAGCCCGTCAGAGACGGGCGGGCAATATCTGGTCGTCGTTTCGGGTATGATGACGCATGACGGCAAGGCGTTTGACTGCTGGTCGACGATTTATGTAACGCCGGATGAAAAGGCTTTCGAGGTGCAAGCCGGGCATGGAGGCTTAGATTTGTTATTGTTGGAGTTCCCGAGACACTAAAAAGTAGTACAAGCTCAACATTGAAATTTAGGCATAAAAAAGGCGGGGATTAGCCCCGCCTTTTTGAATGCGAGCCGACTAAATCGGAATTTCGATAGCCCCCAACCGAGCGGTCAATTTGCGGTTTTCTGCATAATCAACAGGCACCGCGATTAATGCTGGGCCTTCTTGTTGGAAAGCTTCTTCCAGGGCCGGGACCAATTGATCTGCCGCTGTGAGTTCACGTCCCCACATTCCGTATGCTTCTGCCAGTTTTTCAAAGTTGGGATTTCCGAAGTCCAGCTTAGAATGCTTGCCATCAAAATGGTCTTGTTGCTTCCATTTGATCAGGCCGTACTCACCG
>JABJCS010000692.1 GCA_018665505.1 Alphaproteobacteria bacterium | reverse complement strand
CTTCCTCTAGGGAGCTGTCCCTGTCGGGATCTTGGTCTCGGCATATGGCACCCACCTGGTAACCCAGGCCCACGAGGATCAACAAGTTCCGACGGCCAATGCGGCTCCGCCCACAATTCCTCTGACTTGCGGTTGGTATGAGCGACCTAATCGAGATCAAAAAAGTTTTGCGCGCTCAGGTCACGCGAACTCGGGACATGGCCGCGCGGGAGACGACGGACGCGTCAGATGGCTTGATCCGGAATTTTCCGACATCGCTCATCCCGGAAGAGCCGAGTGTAATATCGGGTTTTTCTCCGATCGGCTCCGAGATCGATCCTTTGCCGCTGCTCGCAGATCTGCGCGAAAAGGGACACGACTCCGCCTTGCCGATTGTCGTGGCCAAGGGCGAGCCGTTGGTTTTCCGGCTGTGGTCGCCCGGTGACGAAATGGCGTCCGGGCCGTTCGGCGTCCAAGAACCGCTTCCGTCCGCTCGTGAAGTTGCTCCCGAAATTCTCCTGATCCCGTTACTGGCGTTTGACCGCCGAGGGTATCGCCTGGGATATGGGGGCGGGTTTTATGACCGCACCCTCGAGAGATTGCGCGCCGATGGCCAGCCGGTGGCGGTTGGCATTGCATTTGCGGAGCAAGAAGTCGACGCCGTGCCGGCGGCGGCGTACGATCAACCGCTCGACTGGATCGTCACCGAACGCGAAGCCATCGAGATTGGAGCCTAATTGATGCGAATACTGTTTTGCGGCGATGTGGTGGGGCGAAGTGGGCGCGATGCAATTGCCGACCATCTGCCGCGGCTTCGAGAGGAATTGAAATTAGAGTTCGTCATCGTCAATGGCGAGAACGCGGCGCATGGTTTCGGTATCACGGAGAAAATTTGTGAGACGTTGTTCCAGGCCGGTGCCGACTGCATCACCGGCGGAAATCATTCTTGGGACAAGCCCGAGATCGCGCCTTACATGGACAGCGACCGGCGGATGCTGCGACCGATCAATTACCCGGACGGCACACCAGGCCGGGGTGTCGCCGATTTCGTGACCGGTAGAGGGGCCAAGGTCAAGGTTATCAATGTTATGTGCCGCCTATTCATGGAATTGCTCGACGATCCATTCAAGGCGGTGGAGCGTGAATTGCCGATGGCGGCCCCTAAGCCCGGCGGCTATGCCGCGGTTATTATCGACGTGCATGGCGAAGCCACCAGCGAGAAGATGGCAATGGGCCATCTGGCGGACGGTAAGGCCAGCCTCGTTGTGGGAACCCATACCCATGTGCCTACCGGTGATGCGCAAATTCTGGAACATGGGACCGGATATCAGACTGATGCCGGAATGTGCGGCGACTACAATTCAGTCATTGGCATGGAAAAGAGTGCCGCATTGCAACGGTTTCGTCGCCGGTTCCCCAGCCCGCGCCTGACACCAGCGGAAGGTGAAGCGACATTGTGCGGTACATTTTTGGAGACGGATGACGCCACGGGATTGGCGCGGCGGATTTCGCCGGTCCGTGTCGGCGGTCGGCTCCAGGAACAGCTACCTTTGTTCGACGACTGATTAAAGTCTCGGAAAAGCTCTGGCTGCCCAAAATTCGCCATATTGGCCCTTTAGAAGGGCGGAAGAGCTAGGCTTTTCTTCACAATATCTGGTATAACGACCCTTCTTATACACATCCAATTGACAACAGAGACGATTACGATTCGCCATGGCTGGTCATTCACAGTTTAAAAACATCATGCACCGCAAAGGTGCGCAGGACAAAAAACGCGCTAAGCTTTTCGCCAAGCTCGGTCGAGAGTTGATGGTCGCGGCGAAAGATGGAGGCCCGGATCCTTCCGGCAACCCGCGTTTGCGCTCGGCGATTACAACGGCACGCAGCAACAATATGCCGAAGGACAATATGGACCGTGCGATTGCGCGCGGTGCCGGCGATTCCGATGGCGCGAATTTCGAGGAAATTCGCTACGAAGGGTATGGGCCCGGCGGGGTGGCATTGATCGTCGAGGCGTTAACCGACAATCGCAATCGGACGGCGTCGGAAGTACGCTCCGCCTTTTCCAAGTTCAATGGCAATATGGCGGAGACAGGCGCGGTGAGTTTTCTGTTCGACCGGATGGGTGAAATCAGATACGCGGCTGATGCCCGCGATTCGGAGGCCGTATTTGAAGCCGCCCTCGAGGCTGGAGCCGAGGACGTCGAATCAAACGATGAATCTCACGAGATTAATTGTCAGCCCGAGAATTTGCATACCGTCGCGGGTGCGCTTGAAGGCGATCTGGGGGAGCCCCAATCCGTGCAACTCATCTGGAAGCCTCAGACGACGGTCTCGCTCGAAGAGAAACACGCATCGACCCTTTTGAAATTATTGGATGCGCTGGACGACAATGATGACGTGCAGTCGGTTTCGGCCAATTACGAAATCGCCGATGACGTCATGGAACGATTGACGACGGTTTGAACGCCAACCGCTCCATACGCGTGATCGGGCTTGACCCCGGACTCCAGAACACGGGCTGGGGAATTATTGATATTGCGGGCAATAGATTGACCCATGTCGCTGACGGTACCGTCCGAACGACGCGGTCCGATCCATTGGCTTTGCGGTTGAGAACTTTGCATGAGGGACTGGCCGAAGTGCTGACCTTTTACGAACCGGACGAATCGGCGGTTGAGGAAACTTTCGTCAACAAGAACCCAACCACGACCTTGAAGCTCGGCGAGGCGCGCGGTGTCGTCTTGCTCGCACCCGCTTTGGTAGGACTGCCGGTAGCGGAGTATTCGGCTAACCGGATCAAGAAATCCGTCGTCGGCGTCGGCCATGCGGGTAAGCCGCAGGTCCAAATGATGGTGCAGCGGCTGCTTCCCGGCTGCGATTTTGACAGCGCGGATTCAGCTGACGCCTTAGCAGTGGCGATTTGCCATAGCCATTTCGCGGGCACGGAGCGTCGTTGGTCGGCGGCCGAAGCGGGAGCAAAGGCGTGATTGCGTCGCTCAAAGGTGTGCTCGACTCCGTGGCGGAGGAATCCGCCATCGTTGATGTCGGCGGTGTTGGCTATTTGGTGTTTTGCTCGGGCCGGACATTGTCGCAATTGCCGCAACCAGGCGAAGCGGTTCGATTCGTGGTCGAGACCCATGTACGCGAGGATCACATTCATCTCTACGGTTTCGCGGAGTCGGGTGAGCGAGATTGGTTCCGCCTTTTGACGACGGTTCAGGGTGTCGGCGCGAAGGTAGGTCTCGCCATTCTCTCGGCGCTGGGGCCTGAGGAATTGGTCCAAGCGGTTGTGGCACAGGATAAAGCTGCGGTGTCACGCGCCAATGGCGTCGGCCCGAAGCTTGCGGGTCGGATTGTCTTGGAACTGAAAGACAAGGTCAGCGGCCTGGCTCCGGCGGCATTCGAGATATCCGCAGGGCCGAGCGCAGCCGTTGGGGGAAGCTCGGAAGACGCGGTTTCTGCATTGGTGAATTTGGGTTTTCAGCGGACCGATGCCTTCGGCGCCGTGGCGCGTGCGGGTCAGAAGCTCGGCGAGGGCGCCGAGGTCGACGCCTTGATCCGAGCGGGCCTTCAGGAGCTTAGCCAGTGAGCGAGCAAATGGATCGGATCGTCGACCCGGAGTTCGACACCGCGGATCACACTGATTTTACTCTGCGACCGCAGACACTCGACGATTTTATTGGTCAAAAAACCGTTCGGGAAAACCTGTCGGTATTCATTCGCGCCGCGAGCGAACGCGGCGAAGCCCTTGATCACACCTTGCTGCATGGCCCGCCGGGGCTGGGTAAAACCACCTTGGCACAAATCATCTCGCGCGAGCTTAATGTCGGTTTCAGGGCGACCTCCGGCCCGGTTATCGCCAAGGCGGGCGATTTGGCGGCGATCCTCACTAATTTGCAGCCGCAGGATGTGCTTTTCATCGACGAAATTCACCGCCTCAATCCGGCGGTCGAGGAAATCCTGTATCCCGCGATGGAGGATTTTGAACT
>JABJCS010000691.1 GCA_018665505.1 Alphaproteobacteria bacterium | reverse complement strand
CGATTTCAACATGGGTCCGCATCCGGGGGGCACCATTCATGATACATTTCTCCAGGGTACGGCTAGCGCGCTTATGGACGTCCTCAACCGTGAAACCGCGTTTTGCTTCCGCGACTCGGGCCGCGTGATTGGTTGGGCCGGTCTCCGGCTCCGGAGCGCATCGACCCATTATGCAGGCTTTATCGAGATGAATATGCGTCTCCACCATACCCGGTGTGGCGAGTTTACCGGCCAAGTCCAACTCTTCGCCCATTGTTTGCAGGGCCTTTCCGATGGCTGCGATTTTGCCGTCGTCAATCAGAATATCGAGCGGGCCATCGCCCTCGCGTCCCATAATATTCGCGTTTCGTAAGATTTGGACCATGTGGTGTTTGCTCCGGATTGGATGAAATTGACGCGGCGCGCGCTTTTCACTTTTTGCCGATGGTATAGTTTGATCTTAAACTGGCCGCTATTGGCAAGACCTCAGCAGGAACGGGAGTGCATTCGATGTCGGTTCAATTGGTGAAGGGCAAAGGTTCGGTTCGCGATCAGGTGAGCCCCGAGGAATGGCAGGCGCGGGTGGAACTCGCGGCCGGGCACCGGGTGTTGGCCTATTACGGCGTCAACGACATGACTTACAACCATTTCAGCCTGCGGGTACCGGGCGAGCCAAACGCCATGCTCGTCAAGCGCACGGACTGGATGTTCATGGAAGTGACGGCGTCCTCATTGATCAAATGTGATCTCGACGGCAATCCGCTCATTCCCGAGGACGGACCGCAAGTGCGGGGCGGCGCGTTGATCATTCATGCGGGATTGCTCAAGGGACGTCCCGATTTGAACGCCGTGCTCCATACCCATACGCCGAATATAATGGGTGTTTGCGCACATAAATCCGGCCTTATGCCGATCAATCAGCACGCGATGCGCTTCTACGGCGAGATGAAGTATCACGAATTCGAGGGTTTCGAGTTTGATCCGGACATGACGCCGAAACTGATGCGGGACCTGGAAGGTGGCAAATATATGCTGTTGCGCAGCCATGGCGCATTGGTTTGTGGCGAAAGCGCACCGGAATGCGTGGTCAACCATCACTGGCTGGAAATGGCCTGTCAGGGACAGATCGCGGCGCTTGCGGCGGGCGAGGGGAATTACCTCGTGCCGTCGAAGGAAGCTTGCGAGTACGCGCATTCGCAATTCCAGGACGCCGGTGATTTCCTGAAGGGCGGCAAGGATTGGGAGGCTTGTATCCGTCTCGCCGATCGCCTGGATCCGTCCTATCAGGAATAACGCTATCTGAGCGAGATCAAGCGGCCGCGTAATGCGGCCGTTTTTTTGCCAAACTTACTCGATTTCCTCGGCACGTGGGTCCAGCGACGTGACGATGACACTGGATTGCGATGTCTGCGGTTGGGCCACAAAATCGGCTGGGTCCGCGACTGGCGCCCGTTGGGAGCGGCGATAAAGCGTGAAGCCTGCCAGCAGGGCATAGACGCCCGCCGCATATAGGTAGAGACCGACAGGGCCCACATACTTCATCGCGAGTGACGCGAAGAACGGGCTGATGCTGGCGCCAACGCCGAACGCCAGGAGCAATCCTGCCATGATCGAGACCATGGTCTCCTCCTTCGCATGGTCGTTCGCATGGGCCATGGCGATGGGATAGACGACCGCGCTTAAGCCACCGATGGCGAAGCTCAATCCGAAGATCGGCCACTGCCCAAGAGGCACTGCCAGCCCCATCGCGGCACAAGCGACCGCCGCCGCCACTGCAACGCCGATTAGGACGCCGCGGCGGTCGAAGCGGTCGGAGAGACGGCCGATCGGGATTTGCAGCGCGAGGCTGCCCAACAGAAAAATCGCCATGAAATACGAGATACCGGATGTGCCGAGGCCGATTTGCGAGCCGAAGACAGGTCCGAGGCCCATGAGTGGCGCATTCGTGAAACCTGCCGCCAAGGCTCCGACGACGCCAACCGGTGAATGCCGATAGAGATCCCGTAGGCCGATGCGTTCCGCATCGATGTTCGGTGGCGCACCTTTGCTGGCCAGCGCAATCGGTACCAAACAGAGGCCGAACAGGATTGCCGTCAACATGAACAGCCGGTCGCCCGACGGGTCGCCCAACAGCAAGAGGAGCTGGCCGGCGCCGAAGGATCCCTTGTTAATCACCATATAAACGGAAAATATACGCCCCTTTGTTTCGCTCGACGCAGCACCGGTGAGCCAACTTTCTGCGACCATGAAGACCATGGCCGAGCAGAAACCGAAAACCAGGCGGAGCAAAATCCAAGTGTAGGGATTTACCGACATCGGCAAGATCAGGCAGACCACCGCCAAGACTGCGGCGAAGGCGGTAAAGCATCGGATATGACCAATACGTTGAATGATCCGTTGGCCGTAGAGGCAACCGACGATAAAGCCGATAGAATGGCACGACAGCACGACGCCGATGATTGTCGGGTCGAACCTTTCTTCCGACATTCGCAAAGCGGTCAGCGTGCCGAACAGGCCGTTGCCTAGCAACAATCCGCACATGCCTACCATCAAGGCACCGAGGGCGAGGATTTCCCTGATCATCTTCTATCTCTTTGGGTAATCGATGGACGGGGTCATTTGCCTCGCCGGAATCCACCTTCGGGAATGGTGATCCAAACGTCAATCCTGGAATGCGCCAAACCAGGTTAAAAATTCACCGGCCTGTGACGGTCATCACAGCGGATTATACGGTAGCGGCGTAGGAGTCGGAACTGGTGATACCCATCGGGCGGTGGGTAGAAGCTAGGAGCATAAAATAAAACCAAGGTAACGACGGGAAGGACATAGCAATGTCTGAACTATTCCTTATAGGGGGATTGCTGACTGCATCGGCGGCGGCAATCTATGTCTTGAATTCGAGCGTGGGTAAAAAGGGCGGCATCCCGTCCGCACCGCGCGCGGTCAAACCGCGTGGCGTTGCGGACGACTATAGAAGAGTGAGCTAGGACGGCGGCGCTGTGCCGCCGGACAAGAACTAGGCCATCGGTTTGCCAACGATCTCGGCGTACCGTTCACAGAACTTCGGCCAAGCGTCCGGATTGACGATTCTCTCCGGTCTTTGACCATCCGCGAGCGACAGCCATTGGCGGGCGGCACCTCGGGCGCAATTCATTCGCGCGTCCTCTGTCACACCCGCCGTATGCGGCGTCAGAATGACATTGTCGAGCTGCACCAACGGGTCGTCGAGCGGCGGCGGCTCTACGGCGAAGACATCGATACCGGCAGCGGCGATCCCGCCTGACTTCAAGGCATCCGCTAAGGCGGCCTCATTGACAATGCCGCCGCGCGCGGTAATGACGAAATAGGCACTCTCTTTCATCAGGCTGAACTCCGGCGTCCCGAACATGCCGCTGGTTTCTTCGTTGCGCGGTGTGTGGACGGTGACGTAGTCGGATTCGGCGAGCAATTCGTCGAGCGGCGTCGGCTCCGCGCCCTTCGTCTTGAACTCCTCTGGCGAAAGATAGGGGTCGTATGCCAGGACGCGCATGCGGAACAATTGGCCGCACAATTCCGCCACCCGGCTGCCAATATGGCCAAGCCCGATGATGCCGACGGTCTTACCCAACATATCTTGCCCGATGAACTGATTGCGGTTCCAATCTCGGTCGCTGCGCATACGGCGGTCTGCTTCGAAGATATTTTTGCCGAGTGACAGCATCATGCCGAGTGCGTGCTCCGCCACCGCTTCGCGGTTCTCTCCCGCCTGATTGCAGACGATAATCCCGGCCTCAGTACAGGCGTCCGCGTCGACCGTGTCATATCCGGCGCCATGGGTGCAGACCGCGAGCAGCTTCGGCGCTTTCGCGATCAAATCAGAGGTGACCTGATATTGCGCCGGCAATTCGTCCCGCGTGGAGCCGATCTGATAGCCAAGCGCCGTCTTGATGGCGGGCCAGGTCTCGGTCTCCGGCATGTCGGTCTTCAGAAACCGAATCTCGACCGCGTCGGAGCCGCCGAGGATTTCTTGTGCCACGGCATGTTGCCAGCGATTGAAAAAGAATAATGGGAATCTGTTAATCGGCATTAGTGTACGGCCTCTCGTCCTTCGCCATATGGCGCGATATCGCGCCGGTCGGTAATGAGGTGAATAAGCGACGGCCCGTCAACGGCACGAGCCGCTTGGAAGGCCGCTTCGAAATCGTCGGTCCGAGTCACCGTGAATGACACCGCACCATACGCTGTGGCGATACCCGCGAAATCGGGGCTTTGCAGCACAGTCGCGATCTCGTTGCCGGGCCCAAAGGTTTTGTCTTGGCCGGCCAAGATCGAGCCATGCACTGAATTATCACAGACAATAATCCGCACCGGCAGCTTTTGTTCGACAGCGGTGACCAACTCTTGGCCCGTCATCATGAACCCGCCATCGCCGACAAAGGCGACGACTTCGTGATCGGGCCGGGCCAAGCACGCGCCGACGGCCCCCGGCACCGAATATCCCATTGCACCTGACATCGGCCCGGCCTTGGTGTGCGGTTTCTCGAAACGACGATAGCGATGAATCCAGCGCGAAAAGCTCCCCGCATCGGTAACAATGGTGGTTTCCTGCTCGACGACGCGGTCCATGATGTCGATCACCCGGGCCAAATCCACATCGCCGTAAGCGGTGAAATTACCGGGTTGCGAGAACGCCATGAAGGATGTGTGTAGCTCGGTCGTCCGCGCGCTCCGCGCCGTGTCCGGCGGAGAAAGCTTAGCTGTCAGCGCGGCCAAGGCCGGTTCCATATCGGCGTCCAGCGCCACGTCGCTCTCGAACCGAGCGAGAATATCCGCTTCGGGGTAGATATGGATCAGCGGCTTGCCGGTGCAGAACATGGTCTCGTCGGCAGAGGTAATACCGTCAAGGCGAGTGCCGACCGAGATGATCAGGTCGGATTGATCGATGGCCTCAAGTTGGTTCTCGAAGCGGTTGATCTCCAAGTGTCCCGCATAGCAATCGTGACTATTGGGCATCACATCGAGGCGGCGATAGGCGCTCATCACCGGAAGGCCCGCGGCGGCGGCGAATTTGGTCAAGGCATCGGCGGCGTTCTGGTTCGAGATCATCTCACCTGCAACCACGAGCGGCGCTTTCGCACCGTCGATCATGGCGACGGCTTTGTCGACCAACGCGGCGTCGGGCTCATGTGGTGTGCGGGCCGCCGGTGTGGGAATTGCGGAAGCAGTATCCATCGACGAGACGTCGCGCGGGATTTGCACCACGACGGGGCCGGGCCGGCCGTCCGTCGACAGGCGCACCGCTTCCGCGGTCACGCGGGGAATGTCGTCGGTATCCTTCGGTGAGAGGACCGCCTTGGCGACCGCACCGAAAAACGCATGCTGGTCGATCTCTTGAAACGATTCGCGGCCCATCGACTTGGCGTTAACATGGCCGACGAAGACCACCATCGGTGTCGAGTCCTGCATCGCCGTGTGGATGCCGATGGCGGCGTTCGACGATCCGGGTCCCCGGCTGACGAACACTGCCGCAGGTCGGCCAGTCAATTTGCCGAACGCCTCCGCCATGAACGCCCCGCCGCCTTCTTGGCGCACGGAGACAACGCGGATTTGGTCAGGGCGTTTACGCATGCCCTCCAGCGCATAGAGGAAACTCTCCCCCGGCACGGTGAATGCGGTATCGACACCATGTGCGATCAATGTTTCGACGAGGGCTTCTCCGCCTTTCATGCGATCTCTCCTTGCGGGATAGCTCTACACCGCGGACGCGGCGCATCGCAGACTAATATGCGCTTACGGGCGGGGCGGGAAAGGGTGGTTCGAAGGTCAGGCTCCGGCGGCGGCTTGGGCGCTCTGTTCGTTCGCCAGAATGACGGTGATCGCGCCCGCCGCCAGCACCATGGCGCTCGCTGTCACCAGGCAACCTGTCAGACCCCAGAGTTGGTAGGAGAGGCCGGACAGCAGGCAGCCAACCAATCGCCCGCCCGCATTCGCCATGTAATAAAAGCCCACATCGAGTGCGACTTTATCGGAATCCGAAAAGGATAAGATCAAATAGGAATGGAGGGAGGAATTGATAGCGAAGACGATTCCGAACAACGCCAAGCCGACAACGACCGTGACCGTCGGTGCGATATTCGCTTCGACCAGTCCGGCGATGGCGACCGGCAGGGCGGCGAGGACGAACGCCCACCATTGCGTGGCCCGGGTCTCGCTGGAGCGGCCGTCGGCGGAACGGCGCACGATGCAGGGCGCCCAAGCTTGGACGCCGCCATAACCGATGACCCAGGCGGCCATGAAGGCGCCGACCTCGGTGAAACTCCAACCGATCACCTCGTACAGGAACAGCGGCACGCCGACCACGAACCAGACGTCGCGGGCGCCGAACAGGAAGAAGCGCGCGGCGGAGAGCAAGTTGATGGCGCGGCTTTTCGAGAGGATTTTCGTGAACTTCACCTTCGCTTTCGCTTTGCCCAAATCGGCGGGGAAGAGGGCCACGGCGGCTATTAGGATCACGAACAGACCCGCCGCCATCGCCCACAGCGCATGCACGAAACCGAGCCCGGAGAGGAGCGCCGCGCCGAGGAAGAACCCGGCGCCTTTCAACGCGTTCTTCGACCCGGTCAGCAATGCCACCCATTTGAACAAAACCGAATGTGCCTCGTCCGGCACGACCAATTTGATGGCGCTTTTCGAGCTCATCTTGGTCAAATCCTTGGCAATGCCGGACAGTCCCTGCGCCGCGACGACGAAGGCGACAGCGATGGCCTTCTCCCAATCCGGGTCCAGTGTGGAGAGCATATAGAGGGCTCCGACCTGCAGGCCCAAACCGCAATAGAGTGTCGGCTTGAGGCCGAACCGCGACCCGATCCATCCCGCCAAGAGGTTCGTGACGACGCCGAAGAATTCATAGAGCAGAAACAGGAATGCCAGTTCCAATGGGGAGTAACCGAGCGTGTGAAAGTGCAGCAGAACCAGCATCCGCAGCGCGCCGTCCGTCAGGGTGAACCCCCAATAGGCCGCGGTGACGACAATGTAGTTCCTCAGATCGAGCATGTTATCCTTCGAGGCTGGCGGCGACTTTCCCGGCGAGTTCCGCCATGCGGCACACATACCCGTATTCGTTATCGCACCACGCCTATACTTTCAATTGTGGGCCGTCGACCACGAAGACAGCTGTCTTCAATTCACAACCGACGAGTTCTCTATTTCTCTGAACCCGAGCCAGCATCTTCCAGCATCGATGATACCCGGTTACTTTCTGCCAATCCGCGCGCGAGCGTGTCAAAAACCAGTCTGATTCGCCGATTGGTCGTGAGCTCGCGGTGTGTCACCAGCCAAATGGGAAACTGCAGCGAGGGGAGGCTTGGGAGCACTTTCTCGATGCCCGGCTCGGCCTCGCACAAAACCTCGGGCAGCATTGACATGCCGTAGCCGGCTTTCACCAGTTCCCACTCCACCACATTACTATCGCTGGACATTACAAAGTTTTCAGCCCGGATGGGAATGCCCTGGTTGTGGAGAGGGGCAATCAGGCGATCTGGGTCTGGGTTGCCGACAAAAGCATGATCGGCCACTTCGCGTGGCGTGCGCGGTCGACCGGCCCGTTCGAGATAAGAGGTCGCGGCATAAAGATTTCCTCGGAAGTCGACTACATGTCGCGCGATCAGGTCCGGCTGGTCCGGGCGGATATGCCGGATCGCGATGTCAGCTTCACGCTGCATCAGATTCCGGATATTGCTTGTGGCGATGATGTGCACCCGTATACCCGGAGCGGTCTGCCGAAGCGGTGCGAGGATCGCGGGTAATATCACGGCCGCCATCAGGTCGGTCGCCGTGACCGTGACCTCGCCTGTCACCTCCTGCGATTGCCCGGCGGCAGCCATCGAAATCAGGGTCGCTGCTTCGCCCATGGCCCTAACATGATCAAGAAGCTCGCGGCCCGCCTGGGTGAGGGTCAGGCCCCTAACGCTGCGCTCAAGAAGTGTGACGCAAAGCGAGCCTTCCAGCGCCGAAATCTGGCGGCTGATCGTCGGTTGGGTGGATTTCAACGCCCGCGCCGCGCCGCTGAACGACCCCTCCTCCGCGGTTGCAAGGAACGTCCGCACCTGATTCCAGTCAAACGATATCGCCTGCCAGTTCATGCATGAACGTATAGCAGATGTACAAATTTCGGCAATCCACTGTTTACCAGCGTATGGATATACAACTCCGGACTTGGAGAGACGCAATGCAAGCGAAGGGACACTCTATGAGAACTATTAGGAAGCGCGAATGGGCATTACTCGCGATTATTCTGGTCTATTGCTTTGTGCCGACTTTTGGCGGCCTGCTCCGCGTCATCGAACTGGGAGGAGGCCCGGCGATCATGCCTGAAAACATGCGCGCCTTGGCCGATCCCCTGCCTATCGTGTTGCATATACTGAGCAATCTCCTGTTCTGCGTAGTTGGTGCGGTGCAATTCCTGCCGAGCGTGAGGCGCCATTACCCGACGATGCATCGCGCTACCGGTCGCATGATCGCGGCGGCAGGGTGCGCAAGCGCTTTGACAGGTTTATGGATGACCCTTTCTTATGCGTTCCCGGATGAACTTCAGAGTGTTCTGCTGTATTGGGTTCGGATTGCTGTGAGCCTGTCAATGGTCGGCATTATCGCGTGGGCCGTGATCGCTATCAGGTCTCGAAATCACTTTCAGCATGGCGCCTCGATGCTTCGCGCTTATGCAATTGGTCAGGGTGCATCAACGCAGGCGTTCCTGGGTATTGGCTGGATTGTCATTGTCGGAACAGAGGCGGTGGGGCCGCTCCGTGACGGTATTATGGTATTCGCATGGGGACTCAATCTGTTGGTTGCCGAGGTTTTGATCTGGAGATATTTGGCGCCGAAGAGGTTGCCTGTCCCGGACCGGACCTCACATTGGGCACAACGCGTGACCCAGAGCGGCGTAGCTCGGTACGGCCATGCAGAAACTGGTGGCCACCCCGAGACCGTTCCCAAAATTCTTCGACAAATTAAGGAATGAAATCCGAATTGAAGAGCCATACTGATGATCCCCGGGGACTCCTATCGGGTCTCTGGGGCTTTATTGTGTTGAACTTTCTCGCAAAAGACATTCACGAACTAGGCAGAGCCGGTCGCTAATAGGCAGCGGTGACGACAACATAGTTCCTCAGATCGAGCAGATTATCCTTCGAGGCTGGCGGCGACTTTCCCGGCCAGTTCCGCCATGCGGCACACATAGCCGTACTCGTTATCGTACCACGCCAATACTTTCAGCTGCGAGCCGTCGACCACCATGGTGGAGAGACCGTCGACGATGGCGGAGCGGGTGTCGTTCACGAAATCACTCGAGACCAACGGCCTTTTCTCAAACCCGAGAATACCGGTAAGCGGGCCCGCAGCGGCGGCTTCGAATAGGGCATTGACCTCCTCCGCGCTCGTCTCGCGCGCGACCTCGAAGACGCAATCGGTGATCGAGGCGTTGAGCAACGGTACGCGGACCGCCAAGCCGTTCAGCTTGCCCTGCAATTCTGGATAGATGATGCCGATGGCGGTTGCGGAGCCGGTCGACGTCGGGATCAGATTCATCAACGCCGATCTGGCACGGCGTAAATCCCGATGCGGTGCGTCGACGACCACTTGCGTGTTGGTCACGTCGTGGATCGTCGTGATCGCACCGTGCTTGATGCCGATCCCTTCGTGGATGACTTTCACGACGGGAGCCAGGCAATTGGTGGTGCAGCTGGCGGCGGTCAGCACGTCGTGGCGGAGCGGGTCGTAGAGATGATCGTTCACGCCCATGACGACGTTCAGCACCTCCGGCTCTTTCACGGGTGCCGCGACGATGACCTTGCGGACGCCGGTCGTGAAGTACGACGCCAGCGACTCCATGGATTTGAACGTGCCGGTGCATTCCAAGACGATGTCGACGCCAAGGGCTCGCCAATCCACGTCGCCCGGCATCGATTGATTGGAATAGCTGAGGTCTCGCTCGCCGATCCGCAGGTTGGTTTGGGTCGCCGAGACGTCGACCGGCCATGTGCCGTGCACGCTGTCGAATTTTAACAGATGGGCGGCGGTCTCCGCGTCTCCCTTGAGCTCATTGATGTGGACGATCTCGATTGGACCGTCGCCCCAAACGCCGTTCGGTTTCGACAGGCTGGCGGTATTGCGGGGGTCGAAGTTCCAGGCGGCCCGGAGGACCAAACGGCCCATGCGCCCGAAACCGTTAATGCCGACGCGTATGGTCATTTTCCGGTGAACACAGCTTTGCGTTTCTCCACGAACGCAGTGACGCCTTCTTTGAAATCAGCACCTCCGGCGCTATCCGCAAAGGCTTCGGCTTCCAATTGCAGTTGATGTTCAAGCTGATTGTTGATCGACGCATACATCAGTCGCTTGGCGTGACCGTAGGCGCGGGTTGGGCCCTTGGCGAGGCGTCCCGCCAGTTTGGCCGTCTCTTCATCTAGGGAAGCGGCCGGCACGACTTTGTTGACAAGGCCTGCCGCTGCCATGGCCTCGGCATCAATGCGGTCGCCCAAAAGTACCATCTCCATGGCTTTCTTCACACCGACCATGCGGGGCAACGCATAGGTAGACCCACCGTCCGGGCTGATGCCGATATGGCAATAGGCGAGGGTGTAGAATGAATCGTCCGAGGCGATGATCAGATCGCAGGCGGCGGCGAGACTGACCCCCGCTCCGGCAACTGCGCCGCGCGTGGATGCGATGATCGGTTTTGGAAAGCGCCGCATGGCGGAAATGAAGCCGTGCAAATTATGAATGCGATGCAGGAAGTGCGTTCGCATTTCCTCTGATGATTTTTCCTTTGCCATGCCGGCGAAGGATTTAACGTCACCGCCCGCCATGAAATGATCGCCCGCGCCCGTGATGACAACGCAGCGGACGCTGTCGTCGAACTCGTATTTGTCGAGAAACTCATGCATGCCGCTTCGCATCTCAAGCGAGAGCGCATTGCGCGCATCCGGCCGATTCATCGTCAGCGTGCCGACACCGTCGGTAATATCTACGAGTAAGTCAGGCATTTCGAACTCCTAATTAGAAAGGTTTTTAAGTGGCGCTCGCGGACGCGTCGATCCGAGCGATTGTCTCTTCATCCAAGGGGCCGGCGGCTTCCGCGACGATACATTCGTCGAGTTCCGTTCGATTCTTACAGCCGAGCACAACCGTATCCACGCCCTGCATCGCCAGCGCGTAACGGTGGGCGAGGGCGGCGGGACTGGTGCCCAATTCAGATGCAAGGATGCGGAACGCTGCCGCCTTTTCGTAATCCGTCACCACACCGTGGCCCGGTGGCAGATCGCGATCGATGGCGTCGGTCAAGGCGCCTCCTTGCACTGGCCGGATACCAAGCACGCCTGCACCTACGTTGTTTGTTTTGGCGATGATGTCGCGCGCCCGGCTTGGCCCGTCGAAATATTGCAGGTCGCCCGGCGAGTCGAGCAGGTTGGTGATACATTGCACGGCCGTTGGCTTTTGGTCCTGGTCAAGCGCCTCCAAGATACAAGTGGGAATACCAATGCCGGTAATACCCCAGGCACCGATGCGGCCCTGCGCTTGCAGTTTTTCGCAGGCGGGGACGAACTGCTCCGCATAAATCTGCCACCGCGTAGCGGGGCGGTCTGTATAGGCGCTGGCGTCATAGTCGTCCGGAATAATGTTCGAATGCAGGAAGAACAAATCGACGCGGTCAAGGCGCATCCGCTCGAAGCTCTCTTCCAGGCTGGAGATCAAGTTGCCCTCGACCTCACCCGGGGCGGGCGTGCCCAAACGGTGTTTTGTGGTCACTCGGATGCCGTCCGGCAGTTTGCCGTCAAAAGCTTCGCCGATCACCAACTCCGCTTCGCCGTCGCCGTAGCGCGGCGCCATGTCGAGCAGCGTGATCCCGGAATCCACGGCGGCGCGGACGGTGGCGACACATTCGTCCCGTGTCGTTTCACCCCACAATTGACCGACGCCGCCGCCGCCCAAGGTCAGGGCGCTGACCGGCCATAATCCACCCAGTTGCCGCGTTTCCATTTCGAACTCTCCCCGTATAATCAAGCGTACCACCGGTCGGCGGAATACCAGACGGGACATAGTATGAAACTCAACGAAATCGAACAGCAAATGTTGGCAGGTGCGATGGGTGAGCCGCGCCGCTTGTCGCTCGAACATCAGCTCCAGGTCGGACGGTTTTTCGATGCCGAGGACATGGTCGAGATCGGCCACGTCCACATCATGGCGGATACCGAAGCGCTCGGCGAGGCGGGGGTGCGATTCCTGGAAGATATGGCGAAATATTCGGACGCGGATCGGCGTGTCCGAGTTCCGACCGTGACCGACCCCCGCGGCGCCGATTTCAACGCCTATCAACGCATCAAGCATGATGAACGGTTCCTCGGATTGGAGCGCCGCGCCATCGACGCATTCCGCGCGCTTGATGTGATGATGACCGATACTTGTATCAATTATCAGGTCTTTATGCCGCCGGTCTTCGGTGAGCACGTGGCCTTCGGCGATACCGGATCGAGCATCTATACGAACAGCGTGCTGGGCGCGCGCACGAATTTCGAGGGCGGGCCGTCTGCCTTGGCGGCGGCTCTGACCGGACGGACGCCGCGCTACGGATTTCATCTCGATGAGTGTCGCCGAGGAACGACCTTATTCGAGACAACATTTCAGCCCGAGAGTTATAGCGACTGGGGAGCGCTCGGCGGATTGGTTGGGCGCGAAATGCAATCTTATTGGGAAGTGCCGGTGATCTCCGGTATCGATGGCTCGCCAAGTTCCGATGATTTGAAGCATTTCGGCGCGGCGCTCGCCTCCTTCGGTTCGACCCCGCTCTTCCATATGGTCGGCGTGACACCGGAGGCGCGCACTCTTGATGACGCATTCGATGGGCCACTACCGGCGGCGACAAAGTTGGATCGAGTGGCGGTGGACGGTTTCTACCAAACCTATCTGCCGGAGGATGATGAACTGCACGTGGTGGTCTTTGCCGCTCCGCAACTGTCTCTCGACGAGATGCGCCGCTTGGGGCATTTGTTGGACGGCAGGACAGTCGATGCGAATGTGACTCTGATCGCCTGCACCGCGCCGGCGGTGAAGGAGTCTTGCGATCGGTTGGATATCACCAAACGGATTGAGAGCGCCGGGGGTATCGTCTTGGAAGGTGTGTGTTTCTACAATATGCACGCCCGGGAAATTGGGGAAGCGAATGGATGGCGACGCTTGATGAGTAACTCGGCGAAGATCGTGAATATCCTCGGCGGCTACGGTTATGAGCCGATCCTCCGTTCCATGGAAAACTGTGTGGAATCGGCCTGCCAGGGAAGGATTGTTCGATGAGTGACAGAATCATCAAGGGCCATGTCGGTATCGGCGGGATGGTGACCGGCGAAGCCCTGGTCGCACACGACAACTTCAGCGCACGATACGATCTTGACCGCATTAACGGCACGTTTTCGCGGCCTAACCATCAACTCTTCGAGCAGAGTTACGACGGCAAAATATTGGTACTCAACATTGCCAAGGGTGGCGTGGCGACGGCCTGGATGCTGCGTGCGATGAAGGAAACCAGCGTCATTCCGAAGGCGTTATTGCTGAACTATGCAAATCCAATTATGGCGCAGGGCGCCGCCCATGCAGATTTTCCGATGATTGATAGATTCGAGGAAGATATCACCGCGGCTATTAAATCTGGGGATCGCGTCACCGTTAATCCGACGGAAGGGACGGTTACCGTACATGAGAACTAGAGTACGGTAAGGGATGAGGCTTGGTTTATTGGTCTCTGTTAACCTTGAAATTTTTGCGTTTTGGGGTGTAAAATACCGCGATACGTTTCGCAGATGGTTAGAGATAACTAATGACCCGGCTAGGGTTGGCTTGGCTACCCCTGACATTGTGGACGTTGAAACGCCGCAATTTGAAGATGCTGCGGCATTAACAATTTACACTGTTAGAGGTAAGGACTATGGCGACTGGTACTGTAAAGTGGTTTAACCCGACTAAGGGTTTTGGCTTCATCGAGCCCGATGATGGCGGCAAGGATGCGTTCGTTCACATCTCTGCTGTCGAGCGTGCGGGGCTGAATGGCCTCAACGAAGGCCAGAAGGTTTCTTACGACCTTGAGCCGGGCCGCAACGGTAAGTCTTCGGCAGAAAATCTCAAGCTCGCCGACTAGAAACGTTACGGAATTCGAGAACGCCCCGCACGGGATACTCCGGCGGGGCGTTTTCTTTTTGGGTGTCGCGCGATGCAGTCACCGAGTCCGTCATTCCGGACGCGGTAGCGATCCGGAATTATGGCCTGAGCCTTTCAGGCCACACGATATCTTCACTGTATAGCTCAGGCCCTAATTCCGGGTTCGGGCTTTGCCCGCCCCGGAATGACGGTGTGTGACCTACACTACTCCTGCTTTTTTCAGTCCGGATACTTCGTCCGCGCCGTAGCCGAGCTCGGAGAGAATTTCATCCGTATGGGCGCCGCATTCCGCGGTTGCCGTAACCAGTTTATTGGTCGAGCGGCTCATATGAATCGCTTGGCCGATCAAGGTGAGCGGACCGAGCTTCTCAGATTCTACCGTTTGCGCGATACCCTGATGCTGCACTTGCGGGTCGGCGAAAGTTTCCGCCAAGGTATAGATCGGCCCGCAGGGCACGCCGGTCTCGTTCATGATCCGGATCCATTCCGCCGATTCCTTTTGCGACGTCGCGGAATCGATTTCGGCGTTCAGGGCCGTGCGGTTTTTCGCCCGGTCCCCGGCCTTCGCGTAGTCCGGATGCTCAATCAAATCGGCGCGGCCGATGGCCTCGCAGAACTTGATCCACATGCCGGGCGTTGGCGCGATGGTGAAATACCCGTCGGACGATTTGAACACACCCATCGGCGAATTGGTCGGGTGATTGTTACCTACTTGTCCCGGTAATTCCTGTTTCATCGTCCACCGCGCGGCTTGGAAATCGAGCAGGAAGATCATCGCTTCGATCAGCGAGGTGTCGACCCACTGACCTTCGCCGGACTCTTCCCGTTCCAACAATGCCATGCACACACCGTTCGCGAGCAGCAGCCCCGCCGTGACGTCGGAGATCGCCGCACCCGATCGCATCGGGCCGCGTCCAGGCTCCCCCGTCACCCACATATGGCCACCCATACCTTGAATGATCGGATCGACGCCGGGGCGGTTCACATACGGACCGCTTTGGCCGAAACCCGAGATGCTGCCATAGACAATGCGGGGGTTGATCGCCTTGATCGTTTCGTAGTCGATGCCCAACCGGTTTTTCACATCCGGTCGGTAATTCTCAATAATGACGTCCGCCTCCGCCGCCAGCTTCTTGAAGATGGCGACACCTTCCTCGCTTTTTAGGTTGAGCGTCAGCGAGCGTTTGTTGCGGTGCAGATTTTGAAAATCCGGACTATGGCGCGCCGCGAAATCTGATGGACCACCGGTCTCCGGCATTTCAATCTTGATAACCGAAGCGCCCCAATCCGCGAGCTGCTTTACGGCGGTGGGTCCCGCGCGGGCCCGGGTGAGATCGAGTACCTTGTATTTCGATAGGACGGTCGATGCCGGTTCTGTCGCCATTCTCGTATCCTTTCTCTGTCAAATGTCTCAGTCAGCCAACAGGCGGGCCAATTCCTCGCCATGGGTCAGCATGGGGTAATGCCCCGCATCCATCTCGATCCATTTCGCCTTGAGGCCGTCCGCCGTGCGGCGTTGATGCGGCTCGGGCGGGTTCTCGCTGTGGACGCTGTAGATAACGGCGCTGTTCGGCCACTCGTCCGCCCAGAACGCTTTCAATTCGTCGGCACTCACATCCGATAATCCGTTCGGGTGCGGCGTGGCGCGTTCCAGCGCCCAATCCTTTTGCGCGCCTTCGAGCTCACCGAAGAGACGGTTTGCCAGATCGTTTCGCGTCGGCCCGCGCGCGAACTCCGACATCTCGTAAGGGTCGGCATTTCCGCGTTGCACGATGTCCTTGGTGCTTTCGCCGACTTGCGGCACAAGCGCATCGACGAAAATGACGCGGGCGATGCGGGCCTTGGCAAGCTCAGCTGTCTTTGCCGCGACCATCCCGCCGGAACTAGTGCCCACCAGGACGACGTCGTTTAAATCTTCATGGCGCAGTAACTCCGCGAGCTCCTGTGCCGCACCCGTCACCGTAATTCCGGCGCGCAGCGCATGCACGCGCTCGCCACAGCCTTCCATCGTCGGCGCGTAGACCGTGTGTCCGGCAGCCCGCAACGCGTTTGCCGTCGGCTGCCAAATCCAGCCGCCTTGGAACGATCCGTGGACCAATAAGAATGTCGCCATGCCGCCTCTCCCCATTACTGTTGTATAGGGAGTTAGGTCGCTTTCCGGGAAACGAAAACCGCCACTATCGTTCGATGCGCACTTCAACGGCGGCGCTGGCGATCACCGCCGTATCGCCACCGCCAGCGTCGGCGACGTCGAGGCCGCCCTTGACCGCGCGCACGGTGACCTTGCCGACCGGCAGGCTTTCCGCCACCCGGTCGGTGTCGACCTCATCCGGCTTTTGCACACCGATCGTAACGTCAACTTGCAACGTGTCCTTATCGATGCCGAGGGCACTGATAAAGGAAAGCGACGAATGGTGCAGCGCATCCTGTACGGCGCGCAGCGCCGCCTTGGTATAGTCGCCGCCATGCAAGTCGTTGCCGGCACCCATTTCGAGTATCGCGCGATGTAAGGCCATGATTATGCACCCTCCGGCAGATCGAGATAGACGACCGCCGCCGCATGGGCCATCAGGGTGTTGTCGGTCCCGGCGTCATTGGGAATTTTGAGCCCACCCTCGACCACCTCGCAGGTGCCGGTGCCGTGCGGCAGCACGTCCAGAACTTGTTGTGTGTCGACCTTCTCCGGGTCCGGCACGCCGATCTTCACCTCGACGCGCATGGAATCCGTATCCTGCCCGATAGCATTGGCGATGCTCAGCGAGTTGTGCCACAGCGCGTCGCGCAACGCGCGCACAGCAGCCTTGGTCGGCTCCGTCCCTCTGATATCGGTCCCCATGCCAATCTCCAGCACCATCCGTGTCCAAGCCATGGCAAATCTCCAACGTTTCGATTGTGAGTAGGGATGTCGGTTTCAGGAGGAGAGGGGCAAGGGGGATGAGGTGCCGCAACGTGTTCGCTATTTCTCCCGCACGCAGCTGTCCCAAAAATCGTACCAGACCATGCCGAGGCAGAAGATGACGATGACCCAGAAGGGGAGGCCGCCCCAGAAGCCTGCAGCGCCCGAGGAGATGCTCCCCGCCAGGCCAATGATGAAGACGCTCAACAGCGAGGAGCCGATGGCGGCCGATAAGATTTCGATATTGCGTTTTGTCATGATCGTTCCCCCGCGCCTAATCTTCATCCAAAGAATTCAGCAACCATTGTGCCGTGCGACACAGCCGGTCGTCTTCCTCGATCCCGGCTACCAGCTGCACACCGATGGGGAGGCCCTGTTCGCCTTCGAGCAGCGGTAGGGTGAGGCTCGGCAATCCGCAAAGGGTCCACATCGAGCAGAACACCGGGTCGCCCGTCGTGTCCAGGCCGTGCGGTGCTTGGCCGATCGCGGGCGGAGTGAGGACTGCGTCGTAGTCATGGAACATTTCCGCGAAGAAAAGTTTCGCCGAGTGCATCGCCTCCAGAGAATCCGCGTAATCGGAATCGCTGATGGCATCTGCATTGGTCAATGTCTTACGCATGCCGTCGCTTAACTGATCCCGGCTTTCTTCGAATTCGCGCGCCAAGTGACGGCGCATCTCGTAATGGTGGATGACCCGTTGGTGGTCGATAAGGTTGCCCATCGATTCCGGCAAGTCGAGACGCTCGATCTGGTCGCCCAAGGCGTCCCGCAGTTCCTCGTATCCGGCGCGCGCGTCTGCGTCCAAGCGGTCTTCGAAGGGCAGATCGAGCCACAGGAAGTCGGGCTCGACCGGTGGTTCGGCGGCGCAGCCTTCGCGAAGGCTCGGTTTCGGGCGTGCGTAAGTCGCCTTGTCACCCGCGTCATATCCGGTGAGCGCGTCGATTAATAAAGCCATGTCGGCGAGCGTGCGGGTGAAACCGCCGATCTGGTCGAGGTTCTTCGCGGTTTGCAGGACACCGGCGCGGGAGATCATACCTTGGCTCGGTTTCATGCCATAGACGCCGCAGAACGCTGCCGGGCGAATAACTGAGCCGGCGGTTTGCGTCCCGATGGCGAGTGGCACATGCCCCGCTGCGACTGCCGCTGCCGAACCCGAGGACGAGCCGCCGGGCGTGTGATCCGCGTTATGGGGATTGGCCGTCTTGCCGGGTGTGAGGAAGGCGAATTCAGTGCTCACGGTTTTGCCCATGATCACGGCGCCCGCTTCGCGCAGCTTGGCGACGACGGTGGAATCGCGCTCCGGGCGGTGTCCTTTATAGATCGGTGAGCCGTATTCCGTCGGCATGTCGGCGGTGTCGAGAATGTCCTTCACGCCGACAGGGATGCCATGCAGGTGTCCGAGCGGTCGGCCCGCTAAGCGCAACCCGTCCAACGCTTTCGCTTGCGCCAATGCTAAGTCTTCATCGAGATGAGCCCAGGCACTGATGACACCGTCGGTCGCTTCGATACGCCCAAGACAATCCCGCACGAGGGCTTCCGAAGAGATTTCACCCGCGCGGAGTTTCGGGATCAGATCGCTCGCTGATTCTAGATACAGAGACATCGGCTAAGGCACGTACTTGCCGAACAACGCGTCCGGCAGCCAGAGCGCCAATCCTTGGAACTGATACATCAGTACCATGCAGAAGATGACGATCGCGAGATAGGGCATGATGCCGCTGAAAATTTGCATTAACTCGATCTGCGACTTCAGTACCCCCTTCAGATAATAGGCGGACATCGCCATTGGCGGCGTCAGGAAGGAGGTCTGGAGATTAAGCGCTACCAGCATCGCGAAGAAATACGGATTGACGCCAAACGTGTCCAGCATTGGCAGGAAGATGGGCACGAAGATGATCAGAATTTCCGACCATTCCAAAGGCCAGCCCAGCAAGAAGATGATGACCTGTGCCAGGACCAGGAATTGCCAAGGTGCAAGATCGAATGAGACGATCCAGGCTTCGATGACCGTATGGCCGCCGAGATACGAGAACACCGACGCAAACGTCCACGAGCCGACGAAGAGCCAGCAGACCATGGCCGTTGCCTTGGCGCATAAGAACACGGATTCCTTGATCTTATCCCAAGTGAGAGAGCGATAGATGGCAGCGAGGACGACGGCGCCGAGGGCCCCCATCGCGGCGGCTTCCGCGGGGGTCGCGAGGCCGCCGAGGATCGAGCCCAGCACCAGCATGATCAGCACCGTCAGCGGCACGAACGAGGTCAGCAAGCTTATGTAAACTTCGCGCCTTGGCGGAATATCTTCGTCGCGCGGCTTCGGTGCCAGTTCCGGACTGATCGAGGCGCGGGTGATGACATAGACAATGTAGAAACCGGCCAGCATGAAGCCCGGAATGATCGCCGCTGCATAGAGCCGCAGCGGTGATAGCTCGGCGATGGCGGCGTAGACGATCAGCATGATCGAGGGTGGGATGAGGATACCGAGCGTGCCGCCCGCGCAGATCACCCCGGCGGCGAAACGTTTGTCGTACTTCGCCGCCGCCATGGCTGGAAACGCCAACAATCCCATCAGTGTCACCACCGCGCCAACGATACCGCTCGCGGTCGAGAAAACGGCGCAGGTGATCAAGGCGGCGACGGCCATTGAGCCCGGCAAGTTGCGCGCCGCCATCTGCAACGAGCTGTAGAGACGCAGCACGATATTGGCGCGTTCGACCACATAGCCCATGAACAGGAACAGCGGGATCGCGACCAGTGTGTCGTTCTCCATCACCGAGTAGGTGTTCTGATTCAGCAGATAGAAAATCTGGTTGTCGAACAGATCAGCGAAGATTTCGATCCGGTCCGGATCGTAATACGCGTAATATCCAAAAGCGACGCCCATCGCGAGCAAGGTGAATGCAATGGGAAAACCCAGCATCACCAGCACGATGAACAGCGACAGCATGAAGATGGCGACTTCGGGATTGCTCATCGGATCGATGGTTCCCCTATATTTGGCATCTGGATTGGCATCGGCTATTGCGCCAGCAGGTTTTCGGTTTCACGGACGTCGTCATGGCGTTGTGCCCACTGGCCGGTCCTCATCGCGAGGAGACAGCGCAGGCATTCCGAGAAGCCTTGCAGGATCAGCAATCCGCCGGCGACCGGTATCAACGTCTTGAATAAATAAATCTGAATACGGGCCGGGCTGTTCCAGCTGACTTCCTGGTAGCGCCAGGAATCAGCGGCGATTTCCGTGCCGAACCAGAACAACGCCAGCATGCCCGGAAAGAAGAACAGCAAATACAGGACGAAATCAATCCGCGCCTGCCAGCGCACCGGCAGTAGCCGATAGACGACGTCCGCGCGCACGTGGCTGTCCTGGGCCAGGGCATAAGGTCCCGCCATCAGGAACAGGGCGCCGTACATCTGCACCATCATGTCGAACACCCAAACAGTGGGCGCATTCAAGACGTAGCGCACGAAGACCTCGTAGGACACGGACAGGGTCAGGATGACGATGCACCAGGCAAATGCCCGGCCGACCCAGGTGTTGCAGCTTTCGATGGTGTGGATAGTGGGCAACATCGGCGCTCTCCGACGGGAAGTTACGCAGGAAAAGAACAGGGATAGCCGCTTGGACCATCCCTGTTCAACTCTTTGATCATTCGGCGGTTGATCAAATTTTCCTTATTGCTACGGCTTAGCCGAAGTGATGCTTGTACGCCAAACCGTAATCGGGTTGGTTCAGCAACAGATAGCCCATCACTTTCTTCGCGTAGATCTTCTGCGATTTGATGACCTTGGCGAAGAACGGGTCCTCGGCGGAGATTTGATCGACGATCACATCCCATGCCTTCAACTGGTCTTGCATCACCGAATCCGGCGTGCGGTGGACCTTGACGCCGCTATCTTCTTTCAAGCTGATTAGATCGTCGGCATAACGCAGCGTGTTGTGCCAATAAAAGTTCGAGTTCTCGGCCTCCGACGCATATTTCAGGATCGCTTGAAGTTCCGCCGGCAGGCGATCAAACGTCTTCTTGTTGAAGGTGATCTCGAAAGCTTCCTGCGACTGATGGAACGACGCCAAGTGATAATCCTTGGAGACGTCTTGCGTGCCGAAATCTTTATCCGAGGTCGGATTATTGAACTCGGCGGCATCGATCAGGCCGGATTTCATGGCGGGCTGGATTTCACCACCCGGTAATTGCACGACGGACATGCCCATTTCCTGCAGCACGTTCGCGGCCAAGCCGACGGTGCGATACTTCAGGCCCTTCATCTGGGATGAGTCCTTGATCTCTTCCTTGAACCAACCGAGCGGCTGCGCCGGCATCGGGCTGTTGAAGAAGCTGACCAGGTTCAGACCCAGGCTGCCCATAAGCTCGTTGAAGAGCTCCATGCCGCCGCCGTAATGGATCTAGCCGAGCAGCTCTTGCGCGGACCAGCCAAAGCACGGGCCGGTGCCGAACAGCGACGCCGCCTTCGACTTCGAATACCAATAGGCCGGGACATAATGCGCGCCGTCGAGCACGCCGCGGTGCACAGCGTCTTACATCTGCGAGGTTTTGACGACGGAGTTGACCGACAGCAGGTCGATCTTCAGGTCCTTGCCCGCCATGGCATGGACGCGGTCGACATAGCTCTTGGCGTTCTCCAGGAAAATTCCGCCACCCCAAGCCGCCTGAACCTTCAGGACCTTGGTTTTGGCGATCGCGATATTCGGCGCGGCGATGGTGCCCGCAACAGCTGCGGCTCCGGCAATACCGGCACCTTTGAGAAATTTACGACGTGTGGCTTTTGACTTCGACATGTCTTCCTCCTCTGTGAGCGTTCGATTTTTATTGTAGTGCGAATTCTCGGTGTTCTGACGACACGGAGCATCACGCGGAAATCATCGCACAACCTACCCTACCGATCTCCTAAAAATTGAGACTAGACGACCGGTCAAGAAACGCAACAGAGATTCGATCACATTCATGTTGGAGGCGGCGCACTAGCAAGATTGGAATAGTCGAGGCCGACAATTT
>JABJCS010000690.1 GCA_018665505.1 Alphaproteobacteria bacterium | reverse complement strand
GCCGTTATTGAGATAGTCGCTCATTGCGGTTGATTACGCTTATGTACTTCGACCAGTCCTCGCAGCGTCATATCCGGATAAACGTGATCGATGACGTCAGTCGCTTCCGCAAAAAGAGGGGCTAATCCGCCAGTGGCAACGACAGTCATTTCAGCTCCATATTCCTTACGAATGCGATCGACTAGGCCTTCGATCATGCCGATATACCCCCAAAAGATACCGGACTGCATCGCCGGAATTGTCGCCTTGCCGATAATGCTGGTCGTCGCCTTTATATCGACGCGCGGTAGTTGCGCCGCCGCCATGTAGAGCGCGTCGAGAGAGAGATTAATTCCGGGGCATATAACCCCGCCGCAGTAATTGCCGTCCTTGTCGACGACATCAAATGTCGTCGCTGTGCCGAAATCAACGACGATCAAATCTCCATCGTAGCGCCCGTGCACCGCCACTGTATTGACCAGACGGTCGGCACCCACCTGATCCGGCTGATCGATAAGGGCTTTAATGCCAAGATCGCAATTCTCTTCCCCAATGAACATTGGGTCGCATTTGAAATATCGCTGGCAAAGGGTCGTCAGGTTAAAGTTACCTTCGGGAACGACGCTACTGACAATAGCATCGGTGATCACATCACGGTTCAAGTTTTCGAGCGCCATCAGGTCGATGAGCCACACCGCATATTCATCTGCCGTGCGACGGGGATTGCTGCCGCAACGCCAAACACCGCGACACTCCTCCTCTTCATAAACGGCGAACACCGTATTGGTATTCCCGGAGTCAACGACAAGCAGCATAGCTCTACCCTAATGTTCGGCGAAAATTTCACCGGCCGTGATCAATTCACGCGCTCCGTCTGTCCGCGCCAAAATCAGGGCGCCAGAGGCATCCAATCCTTCGAACACACCGTGAATTTCCTTGGTCGGCAGACGGACGGTGATTTCTTGCCCGAGACCGACCGCTCGTTCAAGCCAACAATCCCTTATGGCCGCCGTACCATTCTCGCGCCAAGCATCGTATCTGACCTCAAAGCATCGCAAGAACGCGTTGAGCAGCACTTCGACATCCACGTTCTGTTCGGCAACTTCATTAAGAGAAGTAGTCGGATAATCGGGTATATCCGGATGGACGGTAACATTAACACCGCAACCGACAATCACCCATTCAACCACCTCGGTGTTACCTCCAGAAGATTCTAAAAGCAGACCCGAGACTTTCTTCCCATCCAATTGTACGTCATTTGGCCATTTGTTCCGAACTCGCGATGTGTCCACGAATTCAGACAGGGCATCGCCCAAACCAAGAGCCGCGACAAGAGAGAGCTGCGCTGCCGACGCAATGGAGCATTCCGGCCGTAACAAGAGCGAGAGATAGAGATTCCCCTCAGGAGAGGACCATTCGCGGCCACGGCGTCCCCGCCCCGACGACTGGGCCTTTGCCCATACCGCGCTAAACCCTGGCGCGCCATCTCCCGCAAGCGTTCGGGCGACATCATTGGTTGACGCAACCTTATCGCGTTCGTGAATTTCGAATGGCAATTTAATTGCACCGTTTCCGGCGCACAGCCGCCTTATCCGGCGGTCAGTGCCGCCGCCGCTGTCGCCGCCCCATCAAGGACCGGCGACAGGAAAAAGAAAAACAGCAATGTGATGATGCTCGTGATCGTGATGACCCCGCCAAGGCTCTTACCCAGGGGCATATCAAAGGGTTCCACGGCCTCATCGAAGTACATGATCTTTACAATACGCAAATAGTAGAAGGCGCCGACGACGCTCGCCACAACACCAATGATCGCTAACGTGTACATTTGCGCTTCAATGGCTGCGAGGAAGATATATAGCTTGCCGAAAAATCCAGCGAGCGGTGGAATTCCCGCCATCGAGAACATGAAGACCAATAACGCTGCCGCCAACATCGGATTCGATTTACTAAGACCTGCGAGGTCGGAGATTTCCTCCACCATCTCACCCTTACGGCACATGCAGAGAATGCAGGCAAAGGTTCCCGCATTCATCGCCAAGTATATCGTCATATAGAGGATGATCGCTTGCACGCCATTCGTGCCACCCGCAGCCAGCCCGATCAGTGCATATCCCATATGACCAATAGAGCTATACGCCATCAGACGCTTGATATTCGTCTGAGCAATTGCTGCGAAGGAACCAAGGACCATCGATCCGATCGAGATGAAGACGATAATTTGTCGCCACTCCGACAATAGATCGCCGAAGGGATCGATCATCACACGCACGAAGAGCGAGATCGCCGCAATCTTAGGCGCCAGCGCGAAGAACGCCGTCACCGGTGTCGGTGCGCCTTCATAGACATCGGGTGTCCACATATGGAACGGCACGGCGGAGACTTTAAAGGCAAGCCCCGCGATCAAGAACACGATGCCGACGATGAGGCCGATTGAGGCACTCTCAGGGCCGCTGAGCACCTTCGCGAGGTCGTCAAATGCCGTGGTGCCCGTAAAGCCGTAAATCATCGAGCAGCCGTACAGCAGCATACAGGAGGACAACGCGCCGAGAACGAAGTACTTCAATCCGGCTTCCGAAGAACGCGTGGTATCGCGCTTAAATGCCGCCAGGACGTAAAGCGAGAGGCTTTGCAGTTCCAAGCCCAAATAGAGCGCGATGAGGTCGTTCGCCGAGACCATCATCATCATGCCGACAGTCG
>JABJCS010000689.1 GCA_018665505.1 Alphaproteobacteria bacterium | reverse complement strand
ATTTCGCGCCGCATGACGAATCCATTCTAATGCTCGAACACGCCCATCGTTGGCTGGGATTCACCGACTCAGAGATGAAAACTTGGTTCCGCGGGGCTGGTTTGGGGCCGGTCAAAACGGTTCATCTTGCCGGCGACCCCTTAACCGTATGTCTATGGTCCGCAACGCTTACCGAGATGCGTACCAAACGATTAGGCACGACCGAGAAAGGCTCCGAATCATGGCTGTAAGCCCGACCGTAAGTTTTGAATTTTTCCCGCCTCATAACGCGGACGCCGAAACCCAACTATGGAATGTCATGGGGAAATTGGCGCCACTCGGCCCGGCATTCTTCTCCGTGACCTATGGCGCCGGCGGCTCCACCCGTAGCCGCACCGAGCAATTAGTGGAACGGATTCATACTTCCATGCCCATTAATCCGGCCGCGCATTTGACTTGTGTGGGCGCGAGCCAGGCGGAGATCGAAACTCTCGCAAGAAGTTGGTGGGAGGCTGGCATCCGGCACATCGTCGCCTTGCGCGGTGACCCACCGAAAGGTAAGAGTTCCTACACGCCGCATCCGGACGGTTTTGAGAACGCCGCTGACCTCGTCGCGGGTTTGCGCAAGATCGCCGATTTCGAAATCTCCGTCGCCGGATATCCGGAAAATCATCCGGATTCTCCGAATCAAAGTGCGGATCTCGATAATCTAAAACGTAAGGTCGACGCCGGTGCGACGCGCATTTTGACCCAATATTTCTTCGACAACGATCTCTTCTACCGATTCCGCGACGCCGCCGCAGCAACCGGCATTTCGGTACCCATAATTCCCGGTATTCTACCCGTTACCAATTTTGCCAAAGTCGTCGAGTTCAGCGGAAAATGCGCGACAACCGTACCCACATCGATGGCGTCCCAGTTCGAAGGGCTTGATAACGACCCGGAGACGCGAAATCTGATTGCCGCAAGCGTCGCCATCGAACAGTGCGCAGATTTGTCAGCCAATGGCGTCGACGCCTTTCATTTTTACACCCTCAATCGGGCCGCGCTTACCTATGCCATTTGCTGGCGACTGGGTATGCGTCCGAACTTGAACGATAGCGCCGACGCGGCGTAAAGCAGGATCCAGAGCAATGCCACTTAACGAAACCGGCCGAGACGCCGGACGAACAGACGAACTCAAATCACAACTGCGCGAACGCATCTTAATGCTGGACGGCGCGATGGGCACGATGATCCAATCCTATGGATTGGACGAATCCGGCTATCGCGGTGGCCGCTTCCGTGATTTCGATCGTGACCTCAAGGGCAACAACGATATCCTGGCACTTACACAGCCCGGCATCGTACAGGAAATCCATGAAGGTTTTTTCCGCGCGGGCGCTGATATCGTTGAAACCAACACGTTCAATGCGACGTCGATCTCCCAAGCGGATTACGGCATGGAAGGTATCGTCTACGAGCTAAACAAGACCGCAGCGGAAATTGCCTGCCGCGCCGCCGCCGCCATCCAGCAAGAAACCCCGGACAAGCCGCGCTTCGTCGCCGGCGCACTGGGACCAACGAATAAGACGGCGTCGATCTCTCCCGACGTCAATAATCCGGGGCATCGGAACGTCACCTTTGAAGAACTTGTGACAGCGTATGAGGAATCGATCCGGGGCCTCACCGATGGCGGCGCTGATTTGCTGTTGATCGAAACCATTTTTGACACCCTGAACAGCAAGGCCGCGATCTATGCGGCGGAAAGCTATTTCCATCGAACCGGCACACGCCTGCCGGTGATGATCTCCGGCACCATTACCGATGCGTCGGGACGTACCCTATCGGGACAGACGGCGGAAGCCTTCTGGACGTCGATCCGCCACGCAAACCCTCTCACCGTGGGATTCAACTGCGCGCTCGGCGCCGACGACTTGCGCCCTTATATCCAGGAGATCTCGCGCATCGCCGACATTCCCGTCAGTATCTATCCGAATGCCGGATTACCGAATGAGTTCGGCGAATACGACGACACCCCCGACAGCATGGCGGCAAGCATCGCGGAGTTCGCCGAGAGTGGGTTCTTAAATGTGGCCGGTGGCTGCTGCGGTACAACACCGGAGCATATCGCGGCGATTGCCGATGCTCTCTCCAGCAAAGCGCCGCGTAGTGCGGCGGAGCCAGCCCCTTTCTGCACGCTTTCCGGATTGGAGCCGCTGCATTTCGATGATGTCACCGGATTTGTGAACGTCGGGGAGCGCACTAATGTCGCGGGCTCCGCCCGATTCAAGAAGCTCATCATGGAGGACGAATACGAAACGGCCCTCGAAGTCGCCCGCCAACAGGTCGAGAACGGCGCTCAGGTCATCGATATCAACATGGACGAAGCCATGCTCGATGCCGAGCTGGCGATGACGACATTCCTCAAACTGGTCGCGTCCGAACCGGATATCAGCCGGGTACCGGTGATGATCGATTCGTCAAAATGGTCGGTCATCGAAGCCGGATTGAAATGCGTGCAAGGTAAAGCAATCGTCAATTCGATCAGTATGAAGGAAGGTGAGGAACCGTTCCGCGAGCAGGCGCGCGAAATCCTCCGCTACGGTGCGGCGGTAGTTGTCATGGCATTCGATGAAGATGGCCAGGCCGATACCGTCGAACGCAAGGTCGATATCTGCACCCGGGCCTACCGAATACTCACCGACGAAATAGGATTTCCCGCGCAGGATATTATCTTCGACCCTAATATCTTCGCGGTCGCCACCGGGATCGAAGAACACAACGGTTACGGCGTCGCTTTCATCGACGCATGCCGTCAAATCAAGGCAACACTGCCGGGCGCCAAGGTTTCGGGCGGACTCTCCAATCTTTCCTTCTCGTTCCGCGGCAATGAGCAGGTACGCGAGGCCATGCATTCGGTATTCCTGTATCACGCCATACAAGCCGGCATGGACATGGCCATCGTCAATGCCGGCCAGCTCGCGGTCTATTCGGATATTCCCGAAGATCTCCGCGAGCCAGTCGAAGACGTGGTGCTCAATCGCCGGCCCGACGCGACCGACCGTTTGCTGGAAGTCGCGGAGCGCTTCAAAGGCAGCGGCAAGAAACGCGTGGTTGATTTACGTTGGCGGGAGGCGCCAGTCGAAAAACGACTCGAGCACGCGCTTGTCGAGGGTGTCACCGACTTCATCATCGAAGATACCGAGGAGGCGCGGCAATCAGCGGCTCGACCCATCGAAGTCATCGAAGGCCCGCTCATGGACGGCATGAATGTGGTCGGTGATTTGTTCGGCTCCGGCCAAATGTTTCTGCCGCAAGTCGTCAAAAGCGCGCGGGTGATGAAACAAGCGGTTGCCCATCTTGTGCCGTTTATCGAAGCAGAAAAAGAAGCCAGCGGAAAATCTGAAGCCAAAGGAAAAATCTTGATGGCAACGGTGAAAGGCGATGTTCACGACATTGGCAAAAACATCGTTGGCGTTGTT
>JABJCS010000688.1 GCA_018665505.1 Alphaproteobacteria bacterium | reverse complement strand
TCGGCCAATTTTGCCGATGCCATGGCGGCTTCCCGATCGACGACGACGAAAGCATTCACAGCGTCATTGCAAGCATCGATCCGTGCCAATGCGGCTTCGGTGGCTTCCACGGGGGAGAGTTGTTTCGCGCGAAACGCTTCATTTAGTTGGTCGACGGAGAGTGAATGGAGGTCGGTATCGGACATGGCGGCAATCCTGGAAATGTGTGGCAGTTAATATGCCCTTGTCTTCGCTGCGATGAAAGAGAGCCGAGAGGCGTCTTGATCGCAATGGCCGGCCCGCGTAGCGTTGGCGCTGGCGATTTAGTACAAGGTGCAGATGAGCGTTTATCTTACAAACGATCGGCTGGTAAGCAGGTTCCGCGTTATTGTCCCTGCAGTTTTGTGCCTTGTTGTCGCTGTGCTATGGGCAGGCCGCAGCGATGCCGGGCCGCGCGAAAATATGTTGAATTGGTCGACCGCTTCCAAAATAGAGAACATCAGCCCGTATTTCGATTTCCGTCCGGAAATCCAGGTGTTCTCCCATCTGATTTGGGACAGACTATTCTATCGGGAACCGAATTCACCGGTCTTTAAGCCGCATTTAGCGACTAAGCTTAAGTGGACCGGTATTACGACCGTGGAAATCGAACTTCGCAAAGATGTTGTCTTTCATAATGGCGACCGGTTCACGGCAGATGATATCGTTGAGATGGTGCGCCGTCTGAAGGATCCGGAACTAGGGGCACCTCGACATAGGGCAATCCGATGGATCGGTAAAATTGAAAAATTATCGAGCCATCGTATCAGGTTCGATCTCGTGCAACCAACGCCCCATCTGATGGAGATTCTGTCGGGGCCTTTCATAATCATACCTCAGGCAGCATGGCGCGCTGTGCCACTGGACGGTAATGGAGAGCCGGACTATACGCAGATTCCTCCGGTTGGAAGCGGACCGTATCGGGTTAGTCGCATCGTGCCGGGATTAAATATCGAGCTGGAGCGGTTTCGCAGATACCATAAAGGGCCAAAGGGCCGTCCGGGCATTGGTCGCATCCAATTTTTGACCGTCTTGGACCCCCACGAACGCCGCGAACAATTGCTGGATGGACGAATCGATTGGCTAGGAAGCTTATCGAAAGAGGCGTTAGAGAGGATGGAGCGAGAAGGAGTCCCGCTCCAATTGACACGATTCCCAAGTATGCGGATAGCGTTTCTGGTGATGGATGGGGCGGGCCGCAACAATAAGAAATCTCCGTTTCGAGATGTCCGAATTCGTCGGGCGATCGCTCATGCCATTAATCGTCCGGAAATTGCCCGTAACGTTTTTGGAGAAACGTCAAAAGTCATGCATTCGCTTTGCTATCCCAAGCAGGCCGGTTGTGAGCAAGACGTACGCCGTTATGAGTACAATCCTGACAAAGCCCGGAAACTTTTGCGAGCAGCGGGATATGGGCCAGCCGGCAAGTACCGAATCGTAGATCGACTTAATAATCTAGCTGAATATCTTCCGGGGAAACCGGTCGATAAAACGAAACGGTTGCGTTCGATTATTGCGGACATCGTGAGCTATCGAAATCATCCAGCAAGCGAAGCTATGACGCTTTATTTAAAAGCGATCGGAATAGACTCATCGATAGACGCATATAGTAGTTTCGAAAAGGCCCAAATTAGGCTGCAAAGGAGCGGATTCGACGTGGCCCATATGACGTGGGCGTCACATGGTGCCCTCGATGTGGCCGAGATACTCAATCCTCTATTTCGTAATGGGACGTTAGACTATTGCCGCGACCATGAAATCAATCGTTGGCTGGATGTGGCGGCGAACTCGAACAATGCTCAAGCACGCCTTGGCGCATATTCGAATGCCTTGAAACGGCTTCAGGAAATGGCCTGTGTCGTTCCATTGTTCAACTATACGACATTCTATGCGTATTCCAGACGCCTCGATTTTCAACCGACTTTGGACGACATTCCACACTTTTATCGGGCCAAATGGAAATAGTGTGTTGTCGGAGGCTCCCGGTGCCTTGCAATGGTGTCCGCTATAGTTTGAAATCGACAGGATAAGAAAATTTTGCGAGATGTGTTGAAGGGCTTGCCGGACAGTGAGGGGTGGCAAGCCAATCAATCGCGTCTCCGTGATTTCCAATCAGGGAGAAGATGGATGCGAAGATTTTTCATGAAAACGGCTGCTGTGGCGACAACCGCTTTGCTGTTGAGCGGGGGTTCCGCGCTGGCGGGAAAAGATAACGACACGTTGACTTGGTCTACCGACCGGGAAGCGGATGTCGCATTGCCGTACTACAATAACATCCGTGAAATGGTCATCATGGCGAGGATGACTTGGGACACGTTGTTGTTCCGCAATATTGAGACTTACGAATATGAGCCGCTGCTGGCAACGAACTGGAAGTGGATCGACGATAAGACGATTGATCTAGAGCTCCGCAAGGGTGTGAAGTTCCACGACGGCAGCGATTTCGATGCCGATGACGTGGTGGCCACGTTCAATCACATCGTCAAGGACGACAGCGGCATCATGACCCGCCGCAACGTCAGCTGGATGAAGAGCACCGAGAAGCTGAACCAGTTCAAGGTTCGGATCCATCTCTCGAAAACTTTCCCGGCGGCGTTGGAATTCCTGGCGATGGCGCTTCCGGTCTTCCCGAGCGATATTTGGAAGACGGCTCGGAAAGACGCCACGGGCAAGCCGGATTGGGGCACAATCGACGAAGTTGGCACCGGGCCTTACAAGATCAGCAAAGTGGTCCCGGGTGAAGCCATCACCATGGTGAAGAACGAGAACTATTGGGCCGGTAGCCCGAAGGGCACGCCCAGTATCGGTACGGTTATCTTTAAAACCGTTCCCGACGCTGAGTCTCAAATCGCTCAATTGTTAACCGGTGAGATCGACTGGATTTGGGATGTTCCGAAAGATAAGGCGCAAGACCTGAAAGGCAGCGGCCAAGTCCAGGTTGTGAACGCCAAGACGTTCCGGATCAGTTACATCACCATGGATCGGGCGGGACGTGCCGGTAAGGACGTCAAAAAGAACCCGTTCTATGACCTACGGGTACGGAAAGCCGTGGCTCATGCGATCGACCGTAACGCTATCGCCAAGCAATTGGTGGGTGAAGCGTCCGACGCGATTCACTCAGCCTGTTATCCGTCGCAGTTCGGCTGCACGCAAGACGTGCCGAAGTACGACTATGATCCGGCGAAATCTAAGAAGCTTCTGGCTGAGGCCGGATTTCCGGATGGTTTCACGACCGACATCTACGCCTACCGTCAGCGTGAATTCACTGAAGCAGTTATGGGTTTCCTGTCCAAGGTCGGCATCAAGACGAACCTGAAATACATGCAGTATAAAGCGCTGCGTGGGTTGGTTTGGGAAGGCAAGGCGCCGTTCCATCAAATGACCTGGGGTTCGTACTCGATGGCGGACGCTTCGGCGATTACCAGTCACTTCTTTAAGCAAGGCCGTGACGACTATTGTATCGACGACGAGATCAAGGGTTGGCTCGAGACCGCCGACACCAGCGTCGACACCACAGTTCGCAAGGAGAACTACAAGAAGGCTCTGGCCAAGGTTCAAGCTGAACTTTGCTGGTTGCCGATGTTCACCTACGCGAAGAATTACGCGTTCAGCAAAGATGTCGACTTCAAGCCGACGAGCGATGAGATTCCTCGTTTCTTCACGGCGAAGTGGAAGTAAGAAAACTCGATTTGGGGCGCGGCCTTTAGGGCCGCGCCCCATTCGATTGGGGTTGGGAAATGCTGTTATTTACGCTGCGGCGACTTGGTTATGCGATTCTCGTTGCGATCACGGTTTCGATCGTAACGTTTTCTCTGTTGCGGTTGTCCGGTGATCCGGCGGTTGCGATGGCGGGCGAAGGCGCGACCGAGGAAGATGTCGAGTTCGTTCGCAAGACATACGGTTTCGATAAAACACTCCCCGAACAATATTGGAAATGGGCATCGAAGGCGTTGCAAGGCGACCTTGGTATCTCGGTCTATTTGAAAGAAAAACCGGTCGCTGAGATCATCCTCGAACGCGCGCCTGTGACAATGAAGCTCGGGTTTTTTGCCCTGACCTTTGCGTTGTTGCTGTCGATACCGCTCGGTGTTCTGGCGGCGATGAAGCCGAACACGATCATCGATCGAACGG
>JABJCS010000687.1 GCA_018665505.1 Alphaproteobacteria bacterium | reverse complement strand
TCGGCGACCGTGAACAGGTTCGAAGTCGCGAATTCCGCCACATTGCCGTTCGGATCGAGAACAACGGCGTTATCGAATCCCCGTGCCGCCGCTTCCTTCAACGCACGACCGGCGTTCGGGTAAAGACACGACGCCTTCGCATCCGTCATCGCTTGATCGGGCGCGGGCCGCCGGCGCGTCGACAAGCAGGCCCCGAAACCGGTCGCGGGCGGTAACGGCGATTCATAGACCAACATTGCGAATTGCGTGGATTCGGGATCAGGCGCGATCCAACCTTCCTGCGCCCAGAACATCGGGCGAATGTAGAGTTCCGCACCACTCGGAAACTTGGCGACACCGTCCAACGCGATCTCGACCATTTCGTGAGTGGAGAGGGTCGGGTTCATGGCAAAGGCACGGCAGGAATTCACCGCGCGCTCGCAATGAAGCGCCAAGTCGGGCGTCACCCCCTCGAAGGAGCGAGCACCGTCGAATACGATTGAGGACAGCCAGACCGCATGGCTCATCGCCGTCAACAGCGGCGGGTCGCCTTCCGTCCATTTACCGTCGTGGAATACAAAACTCGTCATGGCTGGCCTCCTGATCCGCGATCTCTGTCGCGCGGTTTCCCGAAGCATAGCCCTTCCCGGCGCATGGCGTCGAGCCACACGCCGGATTCAATCGGTCAAACTAAGTGCTATTGGCTCACCCAAACGATTCGCGATATCCATTCGACGTCCCGGCGCGGGATAACGAGATCGCCATGCGCCCGGTTGATCGACGCCAAACGCACCTCCCGGATCGTCATTTTGATCAATTGCTTCGCAAGGATTTCGCCCTCGCGGTTCTTCACCACCACGCGGTCGGCGGGCAGAACCGCCGAATTCGGCGAGACGATGACAACATCGCCCTTGCGGTAGACCGGCTCCATCGACTCGCCGCAAATCTCCAACGCATAGGCATTGCTGTCGCCCAGATTTGGGAAATCCAACGTGTCCCAACCAGACGCGACCGGAAAACCGGAATCATCAAAATACCCCGACCGGCCCGCTTGAGCCAAACCAATGATCGGAATGCGCAATCCCGCCCCCTGACCGGCATGACTGTGCAATAAAGCCGAGAATTGTGACATACTTGAATCGGTCGCCTGCAGAATACGAGATAAGCTTTCCGTCGATGGCCAACGGGGCCGACCATCCCGGCGGCGCTTACTCTTGGCGAAAGCAGTTCGGTCCAAACCGGCCTGACGGGCCAACTCCGAGGTACTGAGACCGTTCTGCGCCGCCAATAGATCGATCGCCCGCCATACATCACTATGTGTCATCATCACCGTCTATCCCTTCCTTGGGTAACTAGGTGTTTTGCATTGTGCTAAGCTTATTTGTTCTCTTTTAGTTCTCTTTTAGTTCTCATACAATCTATCACATCTTTGAAGGGAGTAAAGAATAGTTTTGCGCGATTTATGAATCATCGAGCCACCCTTGCCGGACGCGACACGCTCCGGTAGCGTCCGCGCATGACATTGATATTTCACATGGCCAGAAAGGCCGAATGGGACGCGGCGCAAGCGGCTGGTTTCTATCAGGGTGCGGCGGAGGATCGGGTCGACGGGTTCATTCATTTCTCGACCGCAATCCAAGTAAAGGAGAGCGCTGCAAAGCACCGAACGAGTGAGGCAAACCTCATCCTTGTAGCCTGCGATTCGGACGCTCTCAGCGAGAGTTTAAAATGGGAAGCGGCACGAGGCGGGGCACTCTTCCCCCATCTCTACGGTGACATCCCGTTGAACACCGTCGTCTGGGCGGAGCCGCTGCCGCTCGACGCCGACGGCGTGCATATTTTCCCCGATCTGGGATAGCCTTTCGCCACCTTGTGCGCCATTCAGGCGACGCGTAATCTTGCGCCGCAAATTCATCCAAGCGGGAGTGCTGATACCCTATGTCCAGGGTTGCGCATATTATTGTATTTCTTGGCTACGCCGTTTTGGCAGCAGTGGTCGGTTATACCTTTCCGGGCGGCGTTCTGAATTTCGAAGATAACGCGGCATGGCTTCTTGGCATGGTCGTTTTTCTTGGCGGATTGTTGGCCCACGAAACCATCGCTCGGCGGCAAAACGAAGCGACCGCCTTGCACCGCCTTTTGGTGTTGCGCCGGGCCTATGACGGTGCCCACGAAGAGCTGGAGCGGGCCCGCGATGAAATGCGCCGGGTTTATGAAGCGATGGAGAGCGTCGGGCAGGACGCGGCCGAAGGGGGCCGCGAATTGGAAGAAGTCGCGTCTGAGGTTAAGGTCCTGCATGCCCTGGTCGAGGAATTATATTCCACCGGTGGGGGCAAGGCCGACCACGCATTGCCGCCGCTGCCGAAAGAAATAAAACTAGAGGAAGCGCTCGACGACCAAGCGGTATTCGGCAGCCCAACCACCATGGCCCCGGTCCGGCTCAGCGAAAGCGATATGCTGGACATCATGCGCGACGCCCTGCGTCAGAACCGGGTCGATCTTTACCTTCAGCCCATCGTCAGCCTACCGCAACGCAAGCACCGCTATTTCGAATGCTTCAGCTCGGTGCGCAACGCCCAAGGGGCCGTCATTACTCCGGACCGCTATATCGAGATCGCCAAGAAGTCGGGCCTGATCAAGGCCATCGACAACATGCTGCTATTCCGCTGCATCCAGTTGGTCAAAAAGATTCAAAAGCACGAATACGCGACCAGCTTCTTTTGCAACGTCTCGCCGACGACACGAGCCGACCGGGAGTTCTTCCAAGAATTCCGTGAATATCTGGAGCGCAATGAAGATCTGGCTCCGAGCATTATCTTCGAGTTCAGTCAGGCCGATATCGCCGCACATCCGGAAGAGGTCATCGAGGATGTCGAACGCTTGAGCGAACGCGGTTACCGGTTCTGCATGGATCAAATCGTCGACATCGATTTCGATGCCGAGGCGCTGGCCGAACTCGGATTTCATTTCGTCAAAGTGGAGGCCGGAAACTTGTTGCCAGAATCGGAACAAAACGAAGGTCAATCGGCTGACAGGATACAGGCGCTCAAACGTCGTTTGGACGGTGCGGGCATCGATTTAATCGTTGAAAAAATAGAGACGGAGCAGATGCTGGTGGAACTCCTCGACTATAATATTGACTTCGGCCAAGGCTATTTGTTCGGCGAACCACGCCTCAGCCAAGACCCACCCTCCACGCCATTGACCGCCGGCGAACGCCCGTGAGTGTGTCGGTTTTGCAAGGCCTACGCGACGTCGCTGGAAACTACGACGGGTTCGTAATCGATCTCTGGGGTGTCGTGCATGACGGGGTTACGGTCTTTCCCGGCGTTGTCGATGCGTTGCGGCAATTGCACGCGGCGAACAAGAAGCTGGTTTTCCTCTCGAACGCACCACGCCGCGCCCATCTGGTGGCGGCGCAGTTGGACGGTTTCGGTATCACGGCTTCCCTGCATGACGGGGTAATGTCGTCCGGCGAGGCGACATGGCGATACCTGCACGATCGCCCCGACGATTGGGCACGGGGCTTAGGTCCGAAATGTCTACGCATTGGTCCGGAACGCGACCACGCCGCCTTGGACGGACTAGAATTCGACGAGGCCGACAGCGTGGAATCCGCGAATTTCATTCTGGTCACCGGCCCGAAGGATCAAATGAATTCCGCAGATCCCTATGACGATATGTTGCGTACCGCGTTCGAACGTCGGCTTCCCATGATTTGCGCCAATCCGGACCGCGAAGTGATCCGGGGCGGGATCCGACAAATTTGCGCAGGCGCCATCGCCGAGCGCTACGAGGAACTGGGCGGCGACGTCCGTTGGTATGGCAAACCCGACCCCACGATCTACGACGAATGCTTCCGGCTCCTGCAGATCGAGGATAAAACCCGCATTCTCGGCATCGGCGATTCCTTCACCACCGATATTCGCGGCGCAAATGCAGCCGGGTTGGATGCATTGCTGGTCGCACGCGGCATCCACGGTGAAGGTCTGATCGACGCCGATGGCAGGCTCGACGGCGGCTTGATCGCGGCGCGGGCCAAATCCGACGACGTCCAGTTGATCGGCGCGGTTGGCGAATTCGTCTGGTGAGCGACACAAAGGCAATTGCAGGGTTCGGCGAGATCGCGGACGCTTACGACACTTACCTCGTCGATCAATGGGGTGTCCTCCATGATGGCCATACGGCTCATGCACCGGCGGTGGACGTCATGCATCGCCTCAAGGACGCGGGGAAGAAATTGATCATTCTATCCAACTCCTCGCGCCGCGCGGACACCACACGCGGGAACATGACCCGCATGGCAATCGATCCCAATCTTTTTGACGGGTTCGCAACTTCGGGCGAGGAAGTGTGGCAAGCATTCCTCGGGCGCAAAGATCCGTTCTACACCGATCTCGGCACCCGTTGTATCGTCTTCCAATGGGGCAAAGACGAGCATTTTTTCGAAGGCTTGGACCTCGAGCCGGTCGACAGCATCGAGAAAGCGGAGTTCATTCTCCTGAACGGAACCGAGAGAGACCGCTTTCCAGAGTATGAAGCGATCTTGCGCCGCGGTGTCGAGCTCAGATTACCGATGGTTTGCTCGAATGGAGATTTCGTCAGCATCACGCCGGAGGGCGAATTGGTGCAATGTCCGGGCGTCGTCGCGCGGCGTTATGAAGCGCTCGGCGGATATGTACGATGGCACGGCAAACCAACACTGGGGGCATATCAAATGGCTTTGGGCGACGAAGCCGCAGACCCTCGACGTATTCTCGCCATCGGTGATTCTCTGCACCATGATATCGCAGGCGCCAGCTCCGCCGGATTCGACTCTCTCTTCATTACCGACGGTATCCACCGCCCCGAACTCGATCTTCAAGCGGACGGCGCACACACACCGGAGAGCCTCGCGAAACTCTACGAACAATACGCCGCGACCCCGACATATGTCGCGCGATACCTTGTCTGGTAAATCTCGCCTCGCGGTAATTTGATACGCCGCCCCCTTTCCACACAGTCCCATCGCGGCGCTAAATACGAGTGCCCATTTGCCTGTGAGGAAACCGTTCAATGCATAAACTTTTTCTCGGCCTCGCGCTGGTCATCTTGATTTCGACCGCGTCGTTCTCGGAGCGCGCGATTGCCGGAAATGCAACGCCGTATCCGGGAACCGAAGTCATCGCGACCAAGTACAGCTTCGGTCAATTGCGCACTCGACTGGAAGCCGCTATCGAGAAAAGCGGCATGTATGTGGTCACCTCGGCCAGCGCCAGCGCTGGCGCGAAACATCGGGGCATCAAAATTCCCGGCAATCTGGTACTGGGCGTCTACCGCAACGACTTCGCCGTCCGCATGTTGAAAGCGAGCGTGCCATCGGGCATCGAAGCACCATTGCGCTTTTACGTGACGGAGAATGCCGACGGCACCGCGACGCTGACCTATCGCAAGCCGAGCGCGATCTTCGGAGTCTACGGCAGCAGCGAGCTGGATGCGATGGCCAAGGAATTGGACGAGCTCTGGGCGAAGATCGTCTCCGGCACAACCGGCAAATAGACGAACCTCGTGTCCGCGCTCCCCACCACCGCAACCAGTCCGCAATGGCGGGTGATCGGGATCGGGATCGCCGGATTAATCACAGTTGCCGCCCTCGCCGCCGCCCATGGCTGGCGCATGCCGATCCTATTAGGCCTCGGCGGGCTCTTGGGCCTCGTGCTTTATCATACCGCCTTCGGTTTTACGGCAGCGTATCGACGGATGATCATCAATCGCGAGACCGCGGCGGTCCGCGCGCAACTCATCCTGATCGCCGCCGCCACGCTTCTCTTCGCACCCGTACTGGCCGAAGGGAGGGGATTCGGCATCGAGGCCTACAGCGCCAATGCACCGGTCGGTATGCAAGTGCTGATCGGCGCCTTCATGTTCGGCCTCGGCATGCAGCTTGGGAACGGTTGCGGCTCCGGTACCTTGTTCACGCTCGGCGGCGGCAGCACACGGATGATCGCAACCGTCGTATTCTTCTGTGCCGGATCGTTTTGGGCCAGTTTGGATATGCAGTGGTGGAACGCAACACCGCGCCTCGGCACCTTCGTGCTTGGCAAGGAAATAGGCTGGTCCGGTGCGGTCGTCGCACAACTCGTTGTTTTCGCCGCGCTGTGGTGGGGACTGCGCCGCTGGGGCCGAGACGAAGAAGCGCCGGCCGCACCCTTCAATTGGGCGCACCTCCTGACTGGTGGCTGGCCGTTTTTGTGGGGTGCATTGGCGTTGGCACTATTGAGCTGGCTTAGCCTCATGATCGCCGGGCACCCATGGAGCATCACTTGGGCGTTCAGCTTATGGGGTGCCAAGATTGCCCAACTCTTCGGATGGAGCGCGGATGGCGTTTGGTTCTGGACCGGTGGCTATCCGGAATACGCGCTCAACCACCCTATCCTCGAAGACACGGTTTCGGTGATGGATATCGGCATCGTATTGGGGGCGCTGATAGCCGCCGGATTGGCCGGACGATTCGCCCCGGCGACCCGGCTACCGTGGCGCTCCTTGGCCGCCGCTGTCATCGGCGGTCTGCTGATGGGGTACGGCGCGCGGATCGCGTTCGGATGCAATATTGGGGCGTTCGTCTCCGGCGTTGCCTCTACTAGCTTGCATGGCTGGCTGTGGATTGTTGCCGCCCTCGGGGGAACTTGGCTCGGTATTCGCTTCCGCCCCTGGTTCGGCCTCTCGAATCCCTGATCTGGAGAACCCGTGCTAACCTCTCATATTATTGAGAGGACAACACGAATGGGCGGACGATGAACACGACGCAACACGATCCCTTTAAAGACCGCCGCGAAGCGGCTGTGCCGGGCCACCCCGTGGTCGACCCGGCGGATTGGAGCGCCAAAGCCATGGCCGCGAGCGACGAATGGCGGATCGAACTCAACCAAAATGACATCGACGACCTGCACGCCGCCGTCGCTCCTTTCGACCAAGAAGGCATCGACGTGATGCCGCTCGGCAAAGAAGATTTTTCGCTACCCTGCTTAGCCCCAAAACTCGCGCTATTGCGCAGCGAATTATTGTACGGCCGTGGGTTTGTCCTGTTGCATGGCCTGCCCGTCGACGCCTTCGGCAAGCGGGGCAGCGCCATCGCATTCTGGGCCATTGGTCAGCATCTGGGCGATGATGTGCTGTCGCAAAACAAACGCGGCCACGTATTGGGACACGTCACCGATCTCGGCGAATCCCGCAGTAACCCTTCGCAACGTGGCCCCTATTCCCGTGAGGAAATCCCCTTCCATGTGG